>JBMFXL010000156.1:0-4695 GCA_049964275.1 Acidimicrobiales bacterium
GGGTCTTTCGAAACGAGGGCATCTCGCCGCGCCATAATCCAGAGTTCACGATGCTCGAGCTTTATCAGGCATACGCGGACTACCGCGACATCATGGAGCTCACGGAGTCGCTCGTTGCCCACCTCGCCGAGGTCACGACGGGATCCACCGAAGTGGAGTATCAGGGACAATCAATTCAGTTTCGACCTCCTTGGCGAAGGGCCACTTTAGAGGAGCTGACCTCGGAGTCGGTGGGTGAGGAGGTCACCCTCGAGATGGATGAGGATCGTCTCCGCTCGTTACTCGACCTCCACGGTGTCGATACCCACCCATCATGGGGAGTGGGAAAGATGATTGCTGAGCTATACGAAAAGACCACCGAGCATCGACTGATCCAACCGACGTTCGTGTGCGACTTCCCGGTGGAAGTGTCTCCTCTGGCGCGACCCCATCGTGGTCGCCCCGGCAGGGCAGAGCGATTCGAAGCGTTTGTCGCAGGCAGAGAGCTTGCGAACGCATTTTCTGAGCTTACGGACCCCGACATCCAGAGGGCACGATTCGACGCACAGCTGAAAGCGCGTGAGTCCGGAGACGATGAAGCCATGGTGCTTGACGAGGACTACTTGCGCGCGCTCGAGTACGGCCTTCCTCCAACGGGTGGACTTGGTATCGGTATCGACCGTCTCGTCATGCTGCTTACGAACCAGGCTCAGATTCGAGAGGTCGTGTTGTTTCCGACGATGCGTCCTGAGATCGAATCCGAATCAGGCGATCGGCACAGCACTGTGGAGTAGTGCCTCGACGGAATCAACGAGCTCGCTTGCGAGGGAGGAAAGTTGCCTCGCGGCTGGGTTGTCGATCGATTCCGCAATGTCTTCGGCCCGCTTGAGGTAGCCGGTGAGCGAGTCGAAGGCGACTTCGAATGCGCCGGAGGTCTTAAGGAGGTCTCTTGCGGCGGAGAGCACGTCTTGAGTTTTGGCATCCTCGAGAAGCAACGTCAAGGCGTCTCTGCTCGATGGATTGTTGAGTCCTGCAATGATCGGAAGGGTATAGACACCCTCCACAAGGTCTTGACCTGGGCGCTTGCCGAGCTGTTCCTCGGAGGCGAGGAGATCGAATACGTCGTCCCGAATCTGAAAGATCATCCCAATGCATTGCCCGAGTTCGGTGAGCGCATCGTGAAGATCTTTCGAGCGGGTGGAAAGTAGTGCTCCAATCCGACAGGAAGTGGCCATCAACGAGGCCGTCTTGCCGGAGATGGCGGCGAGGTAGGAGTCTTCGGTGCGGGCAAGTTCGAAGTTGGACTTCACCTCCTGGACCTGTCCGGTACACATATCTGCGAGCGTGTTTGCAAGGAGCTGCGCAATCTCCTGGCTCAGCCCGGCAGCTATGCCAGCCGCCTTCGCCAATAGGTAATCGCCAGTCACTACCGCGAGCAGATTGCCCCATCGTGAGTTGACGCTCTGTACCCCTCGACGGAATGCCGCTTCATCCATGACGTCATCATGGTGAAGCGACGCAAGGTGAACGAGTTCGACCGCGACTCCTCCTTGGATCACCGAGTCGGTCACCTTGCCACCTACGGCCAATGCCGATTGAATGGCGAGCAACGGTCGAATACGCTTCCCACCAGCCGAAATGAGATGGCTGGATATCTCAGAGAGGAATGGATCATCGCTGACCACCGTGTGTCTGAGCGCGCTCTCAAGGCGTGCCAACTCTCTCTCGAGCTCTGGAATGTGAAAAAACTTTGGCTGCACTACCTATCTACGATAGGTGAGGTTTGGTGAAAAGCCATAACGCGTAGTGACAAACCCCCATTCCGCCCGGTTCCCGTAGGGCAATTCGATCGAGTGGGAGTTTCGCGTCAACCCGTGACCATAATCAGCCGACATTCTGAGAATGCTCCTACACGCTTCCGCCGATCAGAGGTATCTCGATCGAGGGCGCGCCCCGCGCCCCGCTTCCACCCGTTTCGAACGGGGTTCTCGCAGTGCAGCCGCTTGGGATTGGCTGGGAACATTGCGAGGTTCGGTAACGATTTCGCGAACGGGTGGTAGCGTTCAATGATTATCCAAAAACAGGACCGGATCCCCGGCCGCGGGACATCTGCCTCTATGGAAGTTTGTGGGGATTCCGGTGTTGTTAAGGTTGATAAGTGAGAGGGCCCGTACTTCCCAAGGCTTTTGGGAATGGAATAGGTAGAATGAGTACCTGGTACTCGACTCCTTCGAGGAGGCGTAATTTTGTTTGAACGGTTTACTGATAGAGCGCGCAGAGTCCTCGTCCTCGCCCAGGAAGAAGCGAAGCTTCTGAACCACAACTTCATCGGAACCGAGCATATTCTGCTTGGACTCATCCATGAGGGCGAAGGCGTGGCTGCCAAGGCGCTTGAATCGCTTGGTATTTCACTTGAGGCTGTGCGAGAGAAGGTTGAAGAGACCATAGGTCCGGCCCAGGGCTCGACTCCCGGCTCTCCTCCCTTCACCCCCAGGGCGAAGAAGGTGCTTGAGCTCTCGCTCCGAGAGGCGCTTCAGCTTGGCCACAACTACATCGGTACGGAGCACATGTTGCTCGGGCTCGTGCGTGAAGGCGAAGGTGTTGCGGCTGGAGTATTGATCAGCCTTGGTGCTGATCTCTCGCGTGTCCGTCAGCAGGTGATCCATATCCTTTCCACCTACCAAGGCAAGGAGACGGCCAACGCCGGAGTCGGCGCCTCGAGCGGTGCGGAGAATCCGTCGGGCTCCCCGGTGCTCGATCAGTTCGGTCGTAACCTCACCCAAATGGCTCGCGACAAGAAGCTCGATCCTGTAGTAGGACGCGATCGCGAGATCGAGCGTATGATGCAGGTCCTTTCGCGGCGAACGAAGAACAATCCTGTATTGATTGGTGAGCCGGGCGTGGGCAAGACGGCGATCGTTGAGGGCCTTGCCCAGAAGATCGTTGCGAACGATGTTCCTGAGACTTTGAAGGGTAAGCAGATTTATACCCTCGACCTTGGCGCTTTGGTCGCTGGTAGTAGGTACCGCGGAGACTTCGAAGAGCGACTCAAGAAGGTGCTCAAGGAGGTCCGCACTAAGGACAACATCGTCCTGTTCATTGATGAACTCCATACCCTTGTGGGTGCGGGTGCGGCAGAGGGTGCGATCGATGCAGCTTCGATCCTCAAGCCAATGCTTGCCCGAGGTGAACTGCAGACCATCGGTGCGACCACGCTCGACGAGTATCGGAAGCACCTTGAGAAGGACGCTGCACTCGAGCGTCGATTCCAGCCGATCAAGGTTGAGGAGCCGTCTCTTGAACACACTCTCGAGATCTTGAAGGGTCTTCGTGATCGGTACGAGGAGCATCATGCCGTGACGATCACGGATCAGGCGCTCGTTGCGGCGGCGAATCTTGCGGATCGATACATCTCGGATCGCTTTCTTCCTGACAAGGCGATCGACTTGATCGACGAGGCGGGTTCAAGGCTTCGAATCAAGCGCGTGACGACTCCACCTGAGATCAAGGAAGTGGACGCGGAGCTTTTCAAGGTCCGCAAGCAGAAGGACGCTGCTGTCGAGGCGCAGAATTTCGACGAAGCGAAGCGCCTTTCCGCATCTGAGAAGGAGATTTCCGACCGGCGCGCGTCACTTGAGGCTTCATGGAAGGCCCAAGGTGAAGAGCTCTTCGACGTGGTGGATGAAGAAGTCATTGCAGAAGTGCTTGCCACTTGGACTGGTATCCCGGTCTACAAGTTGACGGAAGAGGAGACCGCGAAGCTTCTTCGCATGGAGGACGAACTCCATCGAAGGATTATCGGTCAGGAAGAGGCGATCAAGGCGCTCGCGCGTGCGATCCGACGAACCCGTGCGGGCCTGAAGGATCCTCGTCGACCGTCTGGCTCATTCATCTTCCTCGGCCCGACCGGCGTCGGGAAGACGGAGCTTGCCAAGACGCTCGCTGAGTTCCTTTTCGGTGACGAGACGGCGCTCATCCAGCTCGACATGTCCGAGTACATGGAGAAGCACACCGTTTCTCGGCTCGTCGGGTCTCCGCCTGGATACGTAGGTTATGACGAGGGCGGTCAGTTGACAGAGGCCGTTCGCCGGAAGCCATTCTCCGTCGTACTCTTCGATGAGGTCGAGAAGGCGCATCCTGATATCTTCAATGCGCTTCTGCAGATCCTGGAGGACGGTCGACTGACGGACTCCCAGGGGCGAACCGTCGACTTCAAGAACACGATCCTTATCATGACCTCGAACCTCGGTACTGCCGATCTTCGTAAGGGTCAAGTGGGATTCGGGAAGACTTCTGAAGACGTGACCTATGAGAAGATGAAGATCAAGGTCAACGAGGCGCTCAAGGGTCATTTCAAGCCGGAGTTCTTGAACCGAATCGATGATGTCATCGTCTTCCATGAGTTGACGAAGGCAGAGGTCACCGAGATCGTCGATCTTTTGGTGAAGCGTGTTCAGACACAGCTGGACGCTCAAGGGATTGGTCTTGAGTTGACGCAAGCTGCGAAGGAGCTGCTCGCGGCAAAGGGTTATGATCCTCAGCTCGGTGCCCGACCGCTCCGTCGAACCATCCAGCGTATGCTCGAAGATCAGCTCTCGGAGAAGCTTCTTCAGAAGGAGTACAGAGTTGGTGAGACGGTGGTAGTCGACGCGGAAGGCGAAGAAATTGTCCTTCGGGTGGTCGAGGGCTTTGAGCCTCCTCCGATCGAGCTCGCAG
>JBMFXL010000157.1:0-4691 GCA_049964275.1 Acidimicrobiales bacterium
CAAACAGCAGTACCGAGGAGGGCGATACTCCTGGGGCTATCCCGCGTGTCCGAATCTCGAGGACAATGCCAAGGTCGCTGAGCTCCTTGATGCCTCACGAATTGGCGTAGAGGTCAGTGAGGGCTTCCAGTTACATCCGGAACAGAGCACGACGGCGATCATATGTCACCACCCCCCGGCCAAGTACTTCATCGCGTGAAAGCTTCGCCGCAGCTCAACCCTGGTGAGTAGTGCTCACACGATCCGCAACGAACGATCTGAGTTGTTCAGCACGTGGGTCTCTCCGTCAACGCAGACAGCGATATCTTCGATGCGCGCACCATACTTGCCCGAGAAGTACACGCCAGGCTCGATCGAGAATGCATCTCCCTCCTCAAGGTCTCCCACCGAGTGAGAAGCGAGATACGGTTCTTCATGCTCCTCCAACCCAATACCGTGACCGAGTCGGTGGAAGAAATACTGCCCAAGACCGGCCGCCGTCAAATGCTCCCGAGCAACCCCGTCGACCTCAGCGAGCCCCGCACCCACCTTCGCCGCGGCACGCGCCAACTCTTGGGCTTCTTCGAGGACACGGAATGCTTCGCCGAATTCCGGAGATGGCTCACCAACTGATAAGGTACGTGTGGTATCCGAGCAATATCCCGGCTCACCGTTGACGCTGTAGGTGCCTCCGAAATCACACACGACAGCATCCCCAGAACGGATCACTCGATTGGTCGCCTCGTGATGAGGTGAGGCCGCGTTCGGTCCAGACGCGACTATCGAGAAATTGACGTGCCGATGACCATGCGCAATCAACGCGCGCACGATCTCCTCGGAAACTTCGCGTTCAGTACGACCCTCCAGGGAGATCTCCCCCGAGTGCAAGAGTTCGGCAACCTCGTCAGCACCTGCCGCCGCCGCGGCAAGGTTGACCACCTCGATCTCGTCTTTGGCACGTCGAGTCCTCTGAGCAATGGAGTTCGAGGAGACGAACTTCGTGCGTGAAAGACCAGCTAGATTCTGCAGTTGCAAGAGCCAAAGCGCCCATCCTCGATCAGAAAACGCGACTCGGTCGGCTTTTCCGATGGCCCTCTCAAGGAGTGAAAGGGGATCCTCTGACTCCTTCCATGGGCGGACAAGAAAGAGATCTCCCCGGTCTCGCACTCGAGCGGCTTCGAGTTCAGGAACAACAAGCTGTGCTTCGCCATCGCGAGGAAGCACGAGCGCGGTGATCCGCTCCAACGGCATTGGTTCGTAGCCTATGAGCCAGGGGACTTCAGCTCCAAACGTCAGCACGGCGATATCGACGCCTTGGCGCTCCATCTCTGCGCGGTAGCGGGTCATACGACGCGCATAGGTCTCGCGGAACTCGGCTTCGCTCACGCCAGCAAGTCGTGCGTGAAGCGCGGATCGATCACCTAGGCCTGTGAGATTCATTTCGTATTGGCTCCTTGCACTGGAACTTGGGTGGTCATTACTTGTGAGCTACCGTCGCGCTCGCTGCAGAGAGTGCACCGGACTTCGCATGATAAGAGGAGCGAGCGGTCGGGCGCGACTCCACATGCGCAAAGCCAAGCCGCCGCGCGAACTCACCGATTTCGTCGAACTCCTCCGGAGTGTAATAACGCATCACCGGGAGGTGGCGGACGGTCGGACGAAGATATTGGCCGACAGTCAGGATCTCGACCCCCACTTGACGAAGGTCGAAGATCGTCTCACGTATTTCGTCCATTGTTTCGCCCATACCCACGATCATGCCGGACTTGGTTACAAGTCCGGAAGACTTCGCACGGGCCAAGACCGCGAGTGAGCGCGCATAACTTGCGGAGGTGCGAACAGCCCTCTGTAGGCGAAGCGGCGTCTCGATGTTGTGGTTGAGTACGTCAGGACGCTGCGAAAAGATTCGCTCAAGGGATACGGGATCACCCTTGCAATCAGGAATAAGCACCTCTATCCCAGTGCCAGAATTGAGGGAGCGTATCTCTTCGATGGTCCGAGCAAACGCCTCCGCACCGCCGTCTGGGAGATCATCACGAGCGACGGCCGTGATGACTGCAAACGATAAATGCATCTCTGCGACCGCCTCGGCAACCCGAGCTGCTTCCATCGGGTCAATAGGCATCGGCTTCGCGGTGTCCACGAGACAGAATCCACAGGCCCTCGTACACTGCTCGCCATTGATCATGAATGTTGCAGTGCCATCAGACCAACATTCAAAGATGTTGGGACATCCCGCTTCTTCGCACACCGTAGTGAGTGAGTACTCACGCATGAGGTTCTTGAGAGACCGGTACTCGGGGCCCATGTTGGCATGCAAGCGGAGCCACTCCGGCTTGCGTTCTGCAATGCTCAAGCCACTGGAGACGTCGACTCCTGCCTTCGCCAGGCGCCGGTTGAGATTGAGAGCAACTCCGTCGGCACCTTTGGCTCGGACACGCACCGCCGAATCCCCGAGGCTCTGCCGTTCGCCTGAGGCCGCCACGTCTTGATCAACTCCAAAATACGTCGAATGTTGAAAACCGAACCGCGTCTCAAAGATACGCGCAACCTCACGCGCAACGTCTTTGATACGAACGTCCACACCCTCCCTCGCCATTGAGGTGACGTCCCTCCCCACGATGCCGCAGGGCACTATGTGAGAGAACATTTCCATGTCAGGTGAGACGTTGAGGGCAAACCCATGCATCGAGCGGCCACGATTGATCTTAACCCCGATTGCAGCGATCTTTCGAGGACTCTCCGGATCGACCCAGACTCCTGGATATTCAGCATCGACATACGCATCTATCCCGAACAGTCCAAGGGCCTCGACAATAACGCCCTCGAGTGCATGTACGAACTGCGGTATTGCACGAGACTCAGTGGGGACACTCACTATCGGGTACCCGACGAGTTGTCCAGGTCCGTGATAGGTCACATCACCCCCGCGGTCCGTGTTGACGCACTCCGCACCCACTGCCGACGGATCAATCAGAATGTGTTCTTTCTTTGCACGAACACCCAGTGTGTACACATGAGGATGTTCGAGGAGAAGCAGGTAATTTTCGTTCCCCTCGAATAGCGCATGCTGCAGGGCGTCCGCGTCACGATAACGAACTCTCCCAAGCCAACGCACTCGCAAGGTCTCGCGATCCGTCACGCCCATCACTGGCAAACCCTCAGAACTCCTGCGCCCAGTTCCACGCTTCGATAACCTCTTTGATCCTGGCCAGGAACGCCGACGCGTACGCGCCATCAACCACGCGATGGTCGAATGACAACGCCAGTATGCCCACCGAGTGAATCGCAATGCTCTCTGACCCATCCGGGTGAGTGACCACAACTGGCTTACGCTTCACCCCATCGGTCGACAAAATTGCAATCTGCGGCTGATTGATAATCGGGGCTGTGATGAAGGTTCCAAATGGACCCGGGTTGGTGATAGTGAAGGTCCCTCCGGCGATGTCATCGGCATTGAGCTTTCTCGCGCGCGCACGAGACGCAAGATCACGTATCTCTCGAGCGATACCGGTGAGTCGTTTGGTATCAGCATCATGAATGACCGGTGCGATCAATCCGTCGAGATCGAGATCCACCGCAATCGAAAGATGAATGTCCTTGTGGACGATGAGCGCATCCTCGCCGACCGACGCGTTGACCTTGGGGTAGGTTCGTATCGCCTCGACAGTTGCGCGAGCAATGAACGGGAGGTACGTGAGAGAGAAGCCTTCTTCGTTCTTGAATTGATCCCGAAGTTGTTGTCGAACTCGCTCAACTGGTTCGAAATCAACTTCAATTGCCACCAACGTGTGGGCCGAAGTGGCCTTTGATCGAACCATATGTTCGGCGGTCCTGCGTCGGATGTTGTTGAAAGGAATGACCTCATCGCGGGGCCCAACAGCTACGGCCTGAGACGACGATTGCACTGCAGTAGTTGGAGTCGTCACCAGGGCCGCCTGCGGAGCGGGTGCGGGCGCAGTTTGGGCCACAGGTGTCGCCGGTGCAGCTGGAGGTGCGGGTGCGGGTGCGGGTGTCGCAGGTACAGAGGTTGCTACGCCTGAGGCTCCCTGACGATCGAGGTACGAAAGGACGTCGGCCCTTGTGATCCTTCCACCGGCTCCGGTTCCAGGGATCTGGGCTACGTCAAGATCATTCTCCTTGATCAAGCGACGCACTACAGGCGAAAGCAACAGCCCTGAGTCGGTGTGTCCGTTGCCACTCACATCCCCGGGTGTTGAAGCTCCGTAGTTAGAACCGGTAAGAATCGCGGGTGCGGGTGCGGCGGCAACCGGCTCGGGTGCGGGTGCGGGTGCTGGTGCGGCGGCAACCGGCTCGGGTGCGGGTGCGGGTGCGGGTGCAGCGACAACCGGCTCGGGTGCGGATGCTCCGTCGCCTACGGTCGCAAGGACGGTACCCACATCCACCGTCTCGCCTTCTTGAACAAGGATCGCCGAGATCACTCCCGCCGCAGATGACGGAACTTCGGAGTCGACCTTGTCGGTCGAGACTTCGAAAAGGATCTCATCAAGCGCGACCGTGTCTCCAACCTTCTTGAGCCATTTGGTTACGGTCCCTTCCGTCACCGTTTCACCAAGCTGTGGCATCTTGATATCAGCCAACGTGCAACCCCCTACCTGTGAGTGCTAGAACAGTCTCTCCGAACGCCTCCGACAATGTCGGATGCGGTTGTATGAATTGCCCGATTTCTTCGGGCGTAGCTTCCCAGTTGA
>JBMFXL010000158.1:0-4670 GCA_049964275.1 Acidimicrobiales bacterium
TCATGGTCACGGAGCACACCTCGCAGGCGTGCGGCGATGATCTGAAGGAGTTCGTCACCTGCTCGGTGGCCGAACGTATCGTTGATCGCCTTGAATCGGTCGATGTCCACGAAGATGACCGCAACATCCGACCGTCCATACGCCGCACCGATGCACTTCTCCAGGTACTCAAGCGATGCCCGCCGATTGAACAGTCCGGTGAGTGGATCCTCGTTCGCCATCGCCCGAAGCGAGGTCATCGTGTCGTGGGAACGCGACGCGTCGCTCACACTCAACATGTGTGCGTCCACCACGCCCTGGTCATCTCTCAGAGAGGTCCAGGTCGCGTCCACCGGAATCTTGCTCCCTGTTGCACCGCGGATGGCAAGGCTCACGGGGGCATCATGATCAGACGGGTCCCACAGCAAGTCTCCGAGGAGCGATCCGTCTGCTCGCGATAGCCAGTCATCAGGCGTGCGGCCAAGCATCGTATTCGCCGAGGTCCCGACGAGGCGCCCAAGGGTGGCGTTTGCATATTTCACTCGACCATCGAGATCAGCGATCATCACGCCATCTGGGGACTGATCGAGTGCCCATGCAAGGTATCTGTGGTAGTTCGCCTCTTTCACGACTCGCGAGTGCTGGCGACGGATCACGAGCCCACCACTCATCACGTCGGCCAGGATCTGGAGTCGAAGTACATCCACCTCGTTGTAGCGATGTCGGCTCTTTGCAAAAGATCCAATCACCCCAAGGAGTTCACGATCAGGTCCTAGGAATGGTACGAGTACGAGGGAGACTCCACGACCTCGATCCAACAGTTCACCAAGTGGACCTTGCCATGGCACGTCCGAACTTCTAAGTTCGGCAATGTGGAGTGGCGACCCACGCGCCACCTCTTCCTCACTAAGAGCCTCACCAAGGAGCGAGGCGAGCGGAGCGGTTCGAGTACCGATATCCCCTACCAGCATGCCCTCTGGACCATCTGGCATATCCAACACAAGACTTACACAGGCCGAGCCCCGAAGGAGGCGCCCAGCACCCTGCACGCAAAGCGCGCTCCATTCAGACTCATCGAGTCGGAGATCCGACAGCTTAGGTACGACCCGATGGACACTTCTGACCAGGAGTCGAGCGTTGGAAAGCGTGACCACCGAATGGTAGTTCGCCAGACTCAGATCCAGCTTCCTCATGGCATCACGAATCGCCGAGGTGGTGGAGTTCAATCCTACGCCAGCGACACAGAGGGCATAGCGTCGTCCCGGAGCACCAACGGGCACGACGGTCATCCCGCCCGCGAAGGGCGGCACTGAACGCTCAATGGGAAACCAGTGTCCCAAGCTCTCAAGTGGGGCGGCTACGCGCTCTACCTGAGCGGAAAGTCCGAGGGCTGCCTGCGTACGAACGATGGTCGTGAGCAGCCCTTGCCCATTGGTCGACGCTGCGACCCCACGCCAGATCCCCGGTGCAAACTCTCGCCGAACAAGCAACGCCTCGCTGCCCACCGCACGCACAAGTTCATCGAGAGCATAACGAAGCTGCAGTCCACGTCGCGAAGTGAATCGCCCGACCTGTGACTCTTCGTTTACCACCGCATCAACGCCCCAAGCACCGCCGTACGCGACCCCTGCTACCGATCCCCCTCATCGACGAAGGCGCATACGATGCCTGCATCCATTTCCGGATGATCGACGACTCAGTTAGCCACAACATCCCTTAGCCTAAGTCACTCGAAGGGAACGAGTCATAACGTGTGGTCCTCTCGTCGAAGATTTCTCCTCGAACGAGTCAACTACGGCCCTGCTCAACACGTCTCTACGCTATGTTTCATGTGGATTGAGGAGATTTGATGCCTATTCGCATCTGCTGCGTATGCGCGGGCAACATTTGCCGGTCGCCGATTGCGGAGATCATCCTGCGCGAACGAGCCTCCTCCAGGGGAATCGATGCCATCGTCGAGAGCCGCGGCACGGGAGCCTGGCACAGCGGCGAAGATGCTGATCCTCGGACCCACGCTGCCCTCGCCCGCGCGGGATACCAGCTCCTCGGGCATCGCGCACAAGCCTTTCGCGCAGACGACTTCACTCGATTCGACCTCGTCCTCGCCATGGATCGCGAGAACTTCACCGATCTCGAACAGCTCGCCGTACGTGCGGGTGCTCGACCAACGCTTCGACTCTTCCTCCAGGAGAACGAACGGACCCCCAACAACATGCCCGATCCCTACTTCGGGAGCGACTCGGATTTCGATGAGGTCGTCCGCCTTGCTGAGCTCGCCTCCGACCGGATTCTCGCAGAGGCGCTCAATCTTCGTTCGTCAATGAAGCAAGAGGAATCCGGAAGCTCTTGGCCCCTGTGACGTTAAAGCTCGTAGGAGGTTTGCCATGAACATCGGTGACGTCGTTGAGGATTTCACGCTTGAGGATCAGAAGGGGACGCCGCGGCGTCTCTCGGAGTTCCTAGAGCGAGGACCCGTGGTGTTGTTCTTCTACCCAATGGCGATGACCAAAGGGTGCACCGCAGAGAGCTGCGCATTTCGGGACATCGGCTCGGAGTTCGAAGCCCTCAACGTCCAGCGAATCGGGATTTCAGGAGATTCCGTCGACCGACAAGCGCGCTTCTCGGAGATGCATGGATTCGACTATCCACTACTTTCGGATCCCTCCCGAAGCGTCGCGGCGGCCTTCGGGGTCAAGCGGATCGGCAAACTGCCCTCAAAGCGACAGACCTTCGTCATCGACCAATCTCGCCGAATCATCGGCATCGTACGTTCGGAGACCTCGTTGTCACGTCACCCTGAGGAGAGTCTTCGAATTGTAAAGGATCATCTCGCCGGCACATCGGCCTAGTCCCTCGACACACCGAGGCATCGCGCCACCTTCTCCCTACGTTGGACTGGAGCGAGGAGGAATCCCAGGTGGCGTTGGTACGCACCCTTCCTCGGAGCACCGGTAGCGCACGTCAACTCCGCGCCTAGGTTGGAGCCATGTCAAGCGACACTACACCGAACCTGTCCCACCTGAACTTCGATGACCTCGCGCGCCGGCCGCTCCCTGGCACCCAGACGCCGATCAGTCCCACATTCTCCCCGAGTGGTCGGCGGCTCTACTATCTATTCCCGCCTGATCCCACCTCCCCCAACTTGGAGCTCCACCGACTCGATGTTGAGACGAGTGACGATGTTGTGGTTCAGCCTCCGAACTCAAGTACTGAAGCTGTCTCCCGGGAGGAAGCGCTCCGACGGGAGCGACTGCGAGTCCGATGGGAGGGCATCACCGATGCCACCCCCTTGGCGTATGGCGATCGCGAACTGCTCTTTTTGAATCAGGGCGGAACCTACCTTCTTCTCGATGCCGAGGAGATGAGCCCGGTTGTCGACCTGAGCGGCCTGAAGTGGCTGGGATTTACTCATGCTCCTCAGGCAGGGGTGATCATCGGTACCGATGGCACGGCGCTCTACCGAATCGATCTCGCGAATGGGACCCTTACCAAGCTCTGGGGAAAGTCGACCTCATCGTCGGTAATTGGAGTCGCCGAGTACGTCGCCCAAGAGGAACTCGAGCGCATGGAGGGCATGTGGGTCTCACCCGATGGGCTTCGCATCGCTTACGAGGAGTTCGACGAATCCCACATTCCCCTCTACCCCATCGTCCACTATGAACGTGAGCGGATAGAGATCGAGGAGCAGCGTTATCCCTTCGTAGGTGCACCCAATGCGCACGTCACGTTGTGGGTGCGCGACAGTGATGGATCGAACGCATCCCGACTCCCCTTCGGTGACGACAGCGAAGAGTACTACCTCGGTCGTGGTTGCTGGCTCTCCCCAGATGACCTGGTGTATGCCACGATTCGCCGCGATCAACAGCGCTACCTCATCTGGCACTATCGCGCACAGACCCAACAAGCCCACATCATCTACGAAGAGACCTCTTCCACGTGGGTCAACCTCCCTCGTACCTTCCAACGTTGGAACGACCACGAGTTGCTCACCACCTCGGAGCGCTCGGGATTTGCTCACCTCGTCGTCATTGGTTCCAACGGTGAAGTGACACCACTCACCCAAGGCGAACTCGAGGTTGTGAGCGTCGACCACGTCAGGGAGGACCGATCCTCCATCTGGATCACGACCACCTCACCCACTCCGGTTGCTCGACGGATCGGCATCCTCGACGTGAAGACCCGCACCCTCCACGAACTCTCAGACGAAGAGGGTTGCCAGAGCGCCGTGGTCAGTAGCGACGGAAAAACCTACCTCCACACCCTCTCCTCTCGCACAGTCTCGCCCCAACTCAGTATTCGACACCTCGATCGTCCCGAGTGGAGCGTCCCGGTGGGTCCTCCTCCGGTTGCCGCGAGTGAACTCGGCCTCAGCGTTCCTGAGATCCTCACCATCGACCACGATGGGGTCACTCTTTATGGCGCGCTCTATACGCCCCATGGTACTTCACACGCGCCTAGGCCGCTCGTGATCTATGTCTATGGGGGACCTCATGCGCAGGTCGTCACCGATTCCTGGGATCTCACGATCGACCTCCAGGCGCAATACCTGCTCCAGCATGGGGTCGCGGTGTTCAAACTCGACGGACGCGGCAGCTACCACCGAGGAAAGGCCTTCGAGGAGGCCATCTGGAGGCGCTTCGGCACGATCGAGCTCGACGATCAGCTCCATGGACTCGACTATCTCATCGCTC
>JBMFXL010000159.1:0-4663 GCA_049964275.1 Acidimicrobiales bacterium
CGAATGCATTCAGAGGTGTGAACGCTGCTGAGGCCATAAGCGAGATCACGTTGGGATAGAGAGAAAGCGATTCGACGAATCCCACTGCCTCGTGGTAAGGCTGGACACTCACCATCAAGGGCCGCGTCTCACTCCCTACGAGCACGATCGCCTGCAGGAGATAGTTCGGGTCGCGAATCACCACGTCCGCATCGAAGAACACGACGACATCACCGCGGATCCGTCCCGCTGCGAACTGGAGCGCTCGCGCCTTCGGATTGCGAAAGGGGCCATCCTCTACCTTTGAGGAGCCTTGTTGCGAAGGTGCGTTCTCCACCAGCTCGACCACCTGGACTCCGTAGGAGCGAGCCAAAGTAGCGGTTCCATCGGTCGACCGGTCATCAACCACGACGACCTCACAGTCGGGAAGGAAAGGCCCAAGGAGCGCGAGTGAATCAAGGAGCGCCCCAATTCGGCGCACCTCGTTGTGCGCAGGAATCACGACGGTAACCGACGGGAACGGTTCCCCAGGCTCGGGCGTGGCCGCCTTCGGGGTCATAAGCAGCCTGGCAAGCAGCCATAGACCAATCAGCTGCGTGAGAACAAGGAATCCAAGCTGAATCACGAATGCGTCTTAGCCCACCTCGTCCGCAATCTGGCGAATCTCCTCGAAACACTTCATGGGCTCAGGGCCAACCGGCGTCACCGAGAGTGCCGTGACGCCCGCCTCCTTGAAGGCTTCGACTCGCTCCTTGACTTCATTGCGCGAACCTACGAGATTGATCGAGCGAAGGAAGTCCTCTGGGATCGCAGCTGCAGCCTCCGCTTTGTGTCCGTCGAGATAGAGATCCTGAATGGTGGTTGCTGCCTCTTCGTATCCGTAGCGCTTTGCAAGATCGTTATAGAAGTTCTTGCCACGTGCTCCCATTCCGCCGATATAGAGGGCAAGCATCGGCCGAGCCAGATCCAAGAGATGATCCACGTCATCCCCGATCGCAAGAAGTCCACCCGCGACGATCTCGAGCGTGCCGAGCTCAGGTGGCCGTTTCGCAAGTCCCTCGGCAAGGGACGCACCGAAGACCTCATTGGCCCGATCAGGCGCGAAGAAGATAGGAAGCCAGCCATCGGCTGCCTCTGCAGCAAGTGCGACATTCTTCTCGCCAAGGGCGGCGACATAGATGGGAATCGTCCCTCGGTCGAGGTGATTGATGAGCTTGAGTGGCTTTCCCAAACCGGTGCCTTGCTCTGGGGGAAGCGGAATGGTGTACAAGCCTTCGTGAACCAATCGCTCACGTCGCCACACCATTCGACAGATCTCCATGATCTCGCGGGTTCGGGCAATCGGCTTGTCGTAAGGCACGCCATGCCAGCCCTCGATCACCTGTGGCCCAGACGCGCCAAGCCCAAGTATCGCTCGTCCACCCGAAAGCTCATCGACCCCTGCGGCAGTCATTGCAAGGAGTGCAGGCGTGCGCGTGTAGATAGGTAAGATACCCGAGCCGATCTGCACCTTCTTGGTGATCGCAGCGAGATAGCCCATCACTGATGGGGCATCCGTCGAATACGCCTCTGCTACCCATACCATGTCCAGGCCAGCACGCTCGTACTCGACGATCTGTGCAAGCGCGCCGAGCTTGTCGTTGCCGTAATTGAGCGCCATGCTGAGCTTCACGGTGACCTCCGATCCTACGCGTCATGTTAGAACGCTTGGAGACCTCCGAACAGTGCAGCACGCACATCCGTAGTCCAAACTGACGAGCACGACCGCTGCGAGTATCCCCTCCGTAAGCCATGCGAGCGCCTGCTCCGCACTCTTGATGGTCACTGACCTCACCTTTGGAGCTCATCTCCTCTATGTTCTCGTTCCACCGAGATCCTTGGTCGGAAGCGCTATAGGACCGCATTCGACACCAAATGTCCGTCGGTATTGTGCGCGGCAGGAATCTCGGCCACAATTAGATGGCACGCTGCGGTGAAGTTCCCTTCCAGGTTGATCACCATTGACGAGTGCAGCTAACTGGATTCGGTAATGAGGGGGTCGCATTGCGTTCAGCGCGGGTGGGTCGAGTCATGGGCATCGCGTGGACGATGTTTGCCATAGGTGTGCTCCTGAGCGGACTATGGGCGCTCGATCAGGCGTCATCGACGACGACCGGCGCGAGTGCCTCAGCAGCGCTTAGGTGGACACAGGTGAATGCGCCCACGCCTCCTACAGCTACCGCCGTCTCAAATGGCGAGAATGCTCCACTGGTGCAGTGCAGCGCAACAGGGAACTGCGTCGCTGTCGGTACCTACGACGTTGGGAGTTCCGTTGGGATCTACTCGGCCGAAGAAAGTGCTGGTGTCTGGCGGCCAGGTGTACAGATCGCATCCACCAACGGACCCACGACACTCACCTCCCTCGTTTGTCCCTCGCTCGGTAATTGCACCCTGGTGGGCACCCAGTCGTATGCGGGGCATACGTTCGGATTCTCGATCCTCGAGATCGGTGGAGTCTGGGGGACGCTCCTTTCGATCCCCACTCCACCCAATGCGCTTGTACCTGGCGCGGTCATAAGCCTCGATAGCCTCACCTGCCCGACGGATGGCTCGTGTGAACTCGCAGGTTCCTACGAGCCGACGGCCTCGTCCTTCTCGACGTTCGTCGCGACCGAGACCGCCGGCGCATGGGACGGCGCAGTGACCATCGAACCAGCGGGGTCAGGGGGTCCCGTCGCGGGGCTTGCGCCCTCGTCGTTGAGCTGTACCTCACCGGGCAACTGCGTCCTTGTCGGAGGAGTAACTCGAGCTCCGAACTACACGGAGCAGGCCTTCGCTGCTGAGGAGAGCGCGGGGATATGGGGGCAAAGCGCTCTCATACCTCTGCCCGCGAATGCCAACACGACCTCGCCCACCAGTGCGGCAACCTCCGTAAGCTGCCCAAGCGCCGGGGACTGCATCGTGCTTGGGACCTTCGAGGACTCCTACTTCAATACCCAAGGCTTCACTCTCGCTGAAGCTCATGGCGCATGGGGACACGCCTCGGTTCTTCCCCTCCCTTCGGACGCCTTGACCTCTGGGCAGCTGGTCAGCAACCTCCAGCTCTCCTGTTCGGGTACGAGCTGTGGCATCGTCGGCACCTACCAATCGAGCACGAGTCCAGGTTCCGCCCTCTTTGGGCTCCTCGACCTCGCCGGTACGACATCCCCTGCAAGCTCCATCGCACTGCCACAGAATTACTCTGCCGGAGCCCAGCAACTGAGTATCCAGCTCGGTTGTTCGACCGGGTCCTGCACCGCTTATGGCAGCTACGGGGCAACGGGAACTCTTGGCACGATCTACCTGCCCTATGAATTCGCCGAGACGGGTGGAGTGTGGTCCCCATCGATCACGCTCCCGACTCCCTCGGGCACAAGTGGCGTCGTCTACGCGCTCTCCCTCACCTGTACGAGCACCGGAGACTGCATCGGTGGCTCGTCGGCCATCACTTCGAACGGCGCGCTCGAGCCCTACGTCGACTCCGAACAGGGTGGTACGTGGGCTGCACCGACCGTACTTACGACACCTGCCAATGCCGCCTCGATTGCCCAAACCAATACCTCGACCAGCGGATGGTGCGCAGCAGTTGGTGACTGCATCGCCGCAGGAAGTTTTACAACCTCAAATGGAAATGGCTCGGGGTACGTTGCGACCGAGACCGCAGGCACGTGGTCAACGGGGACTGCAATCACCCCACCGTCCAATGCAAATCCGACCTACTCAAACCTTTCGATTCAAGCGCTCACGTGCAGCTCACTCGCCAACTGCACGATCGCAGGCGCCTACGCCAACGTGAACAGCGACATCATCCCCTTCGTGGCGTCATCCACCAACGGTCGATTTGCCCAGGCCGCCGCGCTCCCTCTTCCGACAAATGCCACAACCTCAGGCCAACAGCCAACCATTGCAACGATCGTGTGCGCCTCACCAGGAAACTGCACCCTTGAGGGTACGTACCTCGATCAGAGTCACTCGACGCAAGGCTTTGTGGCGACCGAGAGTAACGGAGTCTGGGGGAACACCTCCGAGGTGTTGCTTCCCACCAATGCCGCAAGTCATCAAGACGTGGCCATAGGCAGCCTCAACTGCCAGAGTGTTGGGAGTTGCGTCCTCGGTGGAAGCTATCAGAGCAACAGTCTTGGCAACCAGGATTTCGTCGAGAGCCTTATCGTTGGGGTTCCCCAGCGTGCGCAAGAGATCGTGCTCCCCGCCGGTGCGAGCACTTCTGGTCAGTCAGCAACCCTCACGAGCGGGAGCTGCCCCGCACTTGGCGACTGCGAAGTAGTGGGTACGTACGTGTCGGCAACCGGTGCAACTCTGGGGCTTGTCGACGTCGAACAGGCCGGCAGCTGGCAAGGTGCGGTATCCCTTCCCTTGCCTTCCAATGCATCAACCACGGCGCAGCGTGTCTCCGCGCCTCAGATCAGCTGCCTAGGCGTCGACTCGTGCGTAATGGACGCGAGCTACCTGACGCGCGCAGGAGTCCTTCGCACCTACGCGATTTCGCAGAGCTCCACGACCCACTTCGTACCGCTCACACTTCCGATGCCCACAAATGCCGCCCCCAACGCATCGGCAACCCCGACGAACCTCAGTTGTCCATCGCGCGGTAGCTGTACCATCATCGGTGCGTACACTACGACGACTGGAGGGCCGAGCCTCTTCG
>JBMFXL010000160.1:0-4658 GCA_049964275.1 Acidimicrobiales bacterium
CAGCGAATGTCGAACTCGGTAAGTATCAACTCGGCTGGAGCGACGTAGAAGACTATGTCTTCAAGCCCAAGAAGGGTCTCACCGAGGACATCGTCCGAGAGATGTCGGCAATCAAGAATGAGCCTCAGTGGATGAGGGACTTTCGCTTGAAGTCCCTTCGGTATTTCGAGCGCAAGCCAATGGTTCCTTGGTTTGCGGTGAATATGCCTGACCTGGACTTCAATGACATCTATTACTACATCAAACCGACCGACAAGCAAGTAGATGTGTGGGACGAACTTCCCGACTCGGTGAAGAAGACCTGGGACAAGCTTGGTATACCTGAAGCCGAGCGGAAGTACTTGGCCGGAGTGACGGCACAGTACGAGTCGGAGGTGGTCTACCACCGTAATCGCAAGGAACTCGAGGATCAGGGTGTCCTCTTTTGCGACATGGACACGGCCGTACGCGAGTACCCAGAGATCATCCAGCAATACTTCGGTAGTGTGATTCCACCGAATGACAACAAGTTCGCTGCGCTGAACTCTGCTGTGTGGTCGGGAGGCTCCTTCATCTACGTCCCACCTGGCGTTAAGGTGGAGATGCCGCTCCAGGCCTATTTCCGGATCAATGCTGAGAACATGGGCCAGTTCGAGAGAACGTTGATCATTGCCGATGAGGGTTCGCAGGTCCACTACATCGAGGGCTGCTCTGCTCCGGTGTATTCGACGGATTCGCTTCACTCAGCGGTGGTCGAGCTGATCGCCAAGCCGGGTGCACGTATCACCTATACGACCATCCAGAACTGGTCGACCAACGTTTACAACTTGGTCACCAAGCGCGCCCGCGCCGAGGCCGAGGCACATGTCGAGTGGATCGATGGCAACATCGGGTCTCGATTGACGATGAAGTATCCCGCGGTCTACCTCGTGGGTCCGAAGGCCTCGGGTGAGGTGCTCTCTGTGGCGTATGCAGGTGCCGGTCAGCATCAAGATGCGGGCGCGAAGATGATCCATGCCGCGCCAGAGACGACCTCCACGATCGTATCGAAGTTGATCTCCAAAGATGGCGGTGTGTCGACATACCGAGGCCTGGTACACGTCGATGAGGGCGCGGTGGGAGCAAAGAGCTTCGTACGCTGCGATGCGCTCTTGCTCGATGATTTCTCGATCTCCGAGACGAAGCCCTACATGGAGGTCAACGAGCGACGATCACAGATTGGACACGAGGCGACGGTGTCTCGAGTCGGCCAGGATCAGCTCTTCTACCTCATGAGCCGAGGACTTTCTGAAAGTCAGGCCATGAGCCTTATCGTCAATGGGTTC
Source organism: Acidimicrobiales bacterium (assembly GCA_049964275.1). Classification (GTDB taxonomy): domain Bacteria; phylum Actinomycetota; class Acidimicrobiia; order Acidimicrobiales; family Acidimicrobiaceae; genus JAJYZP01. The sequence continues at coordinate 1,305 of JBMFXL010000160.1, forward strand.
ATTGAGCCGGTCACTCGGACGCTTCCGATGGAATATGCGGTCGAGTGGTCGCGCTTGATCGAGCTTCAAATGGACGGTTCGATCGGCTGATCCACTGGCGGAGTACTCGTTCGAGAACTCGGGGCAGCGGAATCAGGGGTGTTCGTCGTGCCAAAAGGCGTCGCGTTTCCCAGCTCATCCTCTGAGTCGAGCTGGTCGATCAGAGGAAGGTCGATCCCAAAGGTCGCGCCTTTCCCTGGACCGTCAGAACGAACCCACGCTCGTCCTCCATGTGCCTGCGTGATTGCAGCCACGAGTGAGAGTCCAAGTCCCGCGCCGCCTGCGGCGCGGGAACGAGAGGCGTCCGTTCGGTAGAATCGTTCGAAAACCTTGGCGAGCTGGTCTCGCTCAAGTCCAGGGCCCGAGTCTGCGACTTCGATTCGCAGGTAGGCGTCCCATTCAAGGGATTGTATGGTTGGATCCACTTCGCCGAATAGGTCAGCGACCTCTCGTGTCGAGCGAGCACCAGATGGTATCGGTTCAAGCCGACCGATGCGATGAGCTGATACGACGACCGCTGCTGTTTCTGGAGTGTGACTTCGTACGTTCGAGAGGAGGTTGGCAACCACCTGACTCAGCTTGTTGCGGTCTCCGAGCACCCAGTAGGTCTGGTCGATTGCGGTCGTAATCGTGCGATTCGGCTGCACAACTGATGCGTCTTGCACCGCACTCGCCAGAAGTGCCGACATGTCCACCTCTTCAAGCACGAGCGGGCGATTCTGATCCATCCTTGCGAGCATGAGGAGGTCTTCGACAAGCATGGCCATGCGCTGGGACTCTGATTCGATTCGGTCAACTGCCCGGTCGAGGTCTTCCTGGCTTGAGAGCGCACCACGTCGGTAGAGCTCTGCGTACCCCTGAATTGAGGTGAGCGGGGTTCGAAGTTCGTGACTGACGTCAGCAATGAAGACGCGGAGGCGATCTTCTGAGTTTCGTGACTTCGTAAGAGCGCCTTCAATTCGACCAAGCATCTTGTTGAGGGCTTCTGCGAGCGTGTTGACCTCCCCTCCGGTTCCGCTTGCCTCGACGCGACGCTCCAAGTCCCCAGCCGCGATTGCGCGCGCGGTATCTGTCATGTCCTGTAGAGGCCTGAGGCCAATACGTAGGAGTGCCCCACCCGCAGAGGAGAGGAGTAAGAGCACACCGAGCGACACGAGGATCTCGACCAGGAGAAGGCGATGCAAAGTGGCCTCGATGCTCGACTCGGGAATGGCGATTACGAGAATGCCGTTGCCGAGCGGGGACGGGAGATTCTGATAGGTCGCGAGAATGCGGAAGTGCGCGGACGGTGACGACTGGCTAGGGAGGGTCTGGGGAGTATCAAGTCGAAAGTTGTAGGCGAACTGTCCATTCCGATAGGTCACGAGCTTGGGGCCTTTTGGGATGGAGGTGTGAGAGTTGGTGATTGCAGCCGAAAGCCCTACCCCCGAGGCGTCGAGGTACTCAAGGTAGGTCCCGATTGGCCACTGGCCGATTGCATCTTGGGGAACTTGCCCGCCATTGATGGCCTCGGCAACGAGAACGTGTTGTGCCTCGCCGAAGGAGCTTGTGAGTTCCTGGTCTAGACGTTGGTAGAGGAAAGAGCGCAACGAAGAATAGGTTGCGGCGTCAATGACAAGAGTCGTCAGGGCGAGCAATCCGAGAATCGTGGCGAGGAGCTTCGTCCGTAATGACATGAACCGATGATCTAGGAAGGAATCCGAAGCGAATAGCCGACGCCCCGGATGGTCTTGATAATGCCGGGTCGCCCGGCGTCAATCTTCTTTCGGAGATACGAGATGTAGGTCTCCACGATGTTTGCGTCGCCCCCGAAGTCGTACTCCCAGACATGATCGAGGATCTGTGCCTTGGAGACCACTCGATTCGGATTCAGCATGAGGAAACGGAGGAGCTTGAACTCGGTGGCAGTGAGGTCGACCTCGTCATCTCCTCGGCGTACCTCATGGGTATCCTCATCAAGAACGAGATCTCCGAAGACCAGCCTCGAGGTCCGATCGGGCGACGAGCCTACTCGCCGGAGAATCGACCCGACCCGTGCGGAGAGTTCCGCAAGGGAGAATGGCTTGGAAAGGTAGTCATCGGCACCGGCGGTGAGGCCCGATACGCGATCCTCAACCGCATCACGTGCCGTGAGGAAGAGCACCGGAACCTTGTTTCCCTCTTCCCGGAGGCGTCGAAGCACCTGAAATCCGTCAAGGTCAGGCATCATGACGTCAAGAACGATCAGGTCTGGGCGGAACGTCTTGGCAAGCTCAAGACCGCTTCGGCCAGAGGTTGCCACCTGTACTTCGTAGCCCTCGAACCCAAGCGACATGCTCAGCAGCTCGGTTATCGGGGGTTCGTCATCGACGACGAGAACTTTGAGGCCCAGCGGGTCCTTTCCGACTCGCTGGGCTCCTGTTGCAGTGCTTGAATGGTTCATCGGTCAACTCCGACTATGCGCTCGGGCTAGATGCAAGCGTAACCGTCGCAGAGTTGTTGCCGGTATTTGGGTCAACCCAGGTCACCTGCACGGAAGCCCCGGGCTGATGGGAATCGATCGCCGAAATGAGCTGATTGAGATCTGTGACGGTCGAACCCCCAATTCCCGTGATCACATCACCAGAGGTGATGCCGGCCTGATCCGCGGGAGAACCCGTGACCACGTTGTCGACGAGGACCCCTGTTTGGTTGGAGCTGTATCCGAGCTGTTGGGCAAGGGCTGCGGTGAGGTTCTGGACGCCAACACCTAGAAACGCATGACCCGAGGTCGTGGCTCCGTTGCCGATCGAGGAGGTGGGGTGAGCCTCGATTGATTTCACGATGGACAGTACCGAGTTGATCGGCTCTGCGAATCCGATATTTTGCGCTGAGGAGCTGCCCGAACTCCCACTTGCAGCGGCGGTGTTCATTCCAATGACATAACCCGATGCGTTCACGAGAGGACCGCCTGAGTTCCCTGGATTGATCGGGGCGTCCGTCTGCAGGAGATTATGGAGCGTCTCCGTGGTCCCAGTATCCCCTTGGGCGGTGATGGTTCTACCGAGCGCAGAGATGATTCCTTCAGTGACGGTCGGGCTTCCACTCAGACCAAGTGCATTCCCAATTGCGATGACGGAATCACCGACCTTCACCTTGGAGGAATCACCAAAGGTCACCGTAGGGAGGTTCGAGACACCTTGGATCTGGAGTACGGCGACGTCAGAGGTGGGATCCGTCCCAATCACCCTGGCCGGATAGCTCTTAGATGAGTTGAACAAGGTGACGTTTACCGTGCTTGCGCCAGCGATCACGTGATTGTTCGTGACGACATAGCCATTCGAGGTCATGATCATG
>JBMFXL010000161.1:0-4646 GCA_049964275.1 Acidimicrobiales bacterium
GCGAAGACCCTTGGTGCCGACGAGATTCGAGCGATTCACTTCCAACTCGACCAGATTCAGGCCACCAATCTTGAGCGTGAGTGGAAGACTCGTGGCGCGGGAGGATTTGATCTCGAGATCATTGAATGTCCCGACAGACGCTTGCGTCGAGGTGCGATGGAGCTGGTCCTGGAGGCGCTTGCCGACCGTGAGACCGAGGTCACGGTCTTGCTGCCGAGGCGCATTTACCCTTCCGTGCTTGCTCGAGTACTCCACGACCAGACTGCAGATACGATCGCGAACGTGGTCGGTCAGCTTCCGCACGCAACCGCAACGATCGTTCCTTTCGTGGTGCCTCGATCGCGTAGGGATCGCGTCCTTTTTGTTCCACGGAAGCGAGAGTCGCGAGAGAGTAGCGAAGAGCATTCCAGTCATGCCTCTGATGAACACGCTCAACCTGACGAGATGGTTCCTGGTGCACAGATGATCGAGTCGGTGCATTACCGCCAGCGTGCGAAGGTTGTGGGAAGGGTGGCGCGTATCCGTGTGGGCTCCTCGGATGCCGTGCCATATCTCACGGTCCGCCTTGAAGATCCGACTGGTGGAATCTTGTTGGTGTTCTCGGGGAGAAAGTCCGTTCCAGGTATTGCCACAGGACGCAAAATGATTGCTGAAGGCATGGTTGGCGAAGTCGGGGGTCACCTCGCAATATTGAATCCTGGTTATGAGTTCCTTACCTCTGTTGAGGCTGATGATTGAGGCTCACTTCGCAGCCGATGAGGAGCATTGGTGGCCCAGTCGGACCGCTCGTACAAATTGCCAGGTAGTGGCATGAGCCCCTGTAGTTCTATGATGAGGGAATCATGGCAAGGCCGCTTGTAATCGTTGAATCACCCGCGAAGGCGAAGACCATCGCGAAGTTCTTAGGCTCCGACTACGTCGTCGAGTCGTCCATTGGTCATATTCGAGATCTCCCCCGTGGGGCAGCGGATATTCCTGCGGCGTATAAATCGGAGCCCTGGTCGCGCCTAGGGGTCGACACTGAGAACGACTTCAAACCACTTTATGTAGTCGCAAAGGAGCGCAAGGATCAGGTCCGCAAGCTCAAGGATCTCATCAAGGAATCGTCTGAGCTATACCTCGCGACTGACGAGGACCGTGAGGGAGAGTCGATCGCGTGGCATCTCCTCGAGGTACTCTCCCCCAGAATCCCTGTCAAGAGGATGGTCTTCCACGAGATCACGGAGCGGGCGATTCACGAGGCCGTTGATCACACTCGAGAGCTGGATCGCCGGCTCGTTGATGCTCAGGAGACCAGGAGGATCCTGGATCGACTATTTGGCTATGAGATATCGCCCGTGCTCTGGAGAAAGATCCGGCCACAACTCTCTGCCGGTCGCGTTCAGAGTGTAGCGTGTCGAGTCCTCGTTGAACGGGAGCGAGCTCGCATGGAGTTCGTCGCCGCAACGTATTTTGATGTGTCTGCTGAGCTACGCCACGAAGCTACGAACTTCCGCGCCCGGCTGAGCACGCTAGGCGGCCGTCGAGTCGTGGGATCAAAGGACTTCTCGAGCGACGGCGAGCTTACGGCTCGTGCTCGAGGAGCTGAACTCGTTCTCCTTGATGAACCGCTTGCCGATACTGTGCGATCGGGACTCGAGCACGCCAATGTGGAGGTTGTCGATGTCGAGGAGAAGCCGTACAAGCGGTCGCCGTCGGCACCATTCATGACGTCCACGCTGCAGCAAGAAGCGGGTCGTAAGCTTCGGTTCTCCTCTCAGCGCACCATGTCGGTTGCGCAGCGACTTTATGAGACCGGTTACATCACCTACATGCGTACCGATTCGATTTCCCTGGCAAGCGGCGCGGTAGATCAGGCGCGGAGGATTGCCGCGGAGCGCTTCGGTGCGGGCGCGGTTGCATCGTCGGTTCGGCAGTATCGATCGAAAGTGAAGAACGCTCAGGAGGCGCACGAAGCGATTCGGCCCGCCGGCGACACCTGGAAGACCCCTGAGCAGGTCGCAAGGGAACTGTCCTCGGATGAGTCGAGGCTTTACGAGTTGATTTGGAAGCGAACGGTCGCTTCACAGATGGCAGATGCCGTAGGACGGACGATTTCGGTGCGGCTCGAGGCTCCACTTGCGCATGCTGCGGACGGCATGGCGGGACGATTCGAGGGTGGCACCATCGCTCAGTTGGTGAGTTCGGGACGGGTGATTACGTCACCGGGATTTCTCTCCGTATACGTCGAGGACGTCGATGATGCGGACTCTGACGACGAGGAAGGTACCCTCCCTCGACTGTCCGTTGGCGATCACCCCGATCTGATATCGGTTGCGATGGAAGGGCATGAGACACAGCCCCCGGCGCGTTTTACCGAGGCATCTCTCGTCAAGCGACTCGAGGAACTCGGTGTCGGTCGCCCCTCGACCTACGCTTCGATCATCTCTACTATCCTCGATCGTCGGTACGCATGGAAGAAGGGGCAAGCATTGGTCCCAAGTTTTCTTGCGTTCGCGGTGGTGGGTCTACTCGAGCAACATTTTCCGAATCTCGTCGACTACTCCTTTACTGCGGAGATGGAGAACTCTCTCGATCAGATTGCGGAGGGCTCGCTCGATCAAGTCCCCTACCTGACGGAGTTCTACTTCGGGGAAGACACTTCCGGCCTCAAGAAGATGGTCGAGAACAAGCTGGGTGAGATCGACGCACGCAGCGTCTCATCCATCCCGATCGGAGCGACCGAGGATGGCGAGAGCGTGGTGGTTCGAGTAGGCAAATACGGACCATTCGTGCAGATTGGCGAGCGCAAGGCCTCGCTGCCAGAGGATCTTTCTCCAGATGAGCTCTCTGTGGATAAAGCGTTGGAGCTCGTCTCTAAGGCAGAGGATGCCGATCGAGTCATAGGAGTCGACCCTGTGACGGGTAAGGATATCCTGGTCAAGGTTGGTCGGTTTGGTCCCTACGTCCAAGTGGGCGAGATGGAAGAGGGTTCGAAGCAGAAGCCGAAGACGGCCTCACTGTTGTCCTACATGGATCCCTCGACCGTAACCCTCGAAGATGCGTTGTCAGTGCTCTCGCTTCCCCGTCACGTGGGGGACGATCCAGAGACGGGTGAGGCAATCTATGCACAGGGTGGTCGCTTTGGGCCGTATCTCAGCAAAGGGAAGGACACTCGATCGCTCGAGTCCGATCACGATATCTTCACCGTAACCCTCGAAGGAGCACGTTCCCTTTTCGCGCAGCCAAAGACACGACGTCGTGCGAGCGGCACCGCGTCGTCGAGCGCTACCTCCCTTGGTGTCGATGAAGGCTCAGGGAGGTCGATCACGGTACGTTCCGGAAGATTTGGTCCCTACGTCACCGACGGCGAAGTCAACGCATCGTTACCACGTGGAGTCGATCCGGAGAGCCTTGGTCTTGAGCAAGCGCTTGATCTCCTCGCTGAACGTAGGATCAAACTCGCATCCGCACCTCCAAAACCAAAGGCGAAAGCGAAGCGAACCTCGGCCAAACGCGGTACATGACCGTGGGGATCAATTGACGTCGCGCCAGAGGACCGACCTACGGTTCGTGGCATTCGAAGGGCCGGATGGGGTCGGTAAGACCACTCAGATTCAGTTGCTCGCCGACCACCTGAGGAGTCAGGGCCTAGTAGTGGTAGTGACTAGGGAGCCCGGTGGTACAGCGGTAGGTGAGCAGATTCGAGAAGTGCTAGTAAGAGCGTCTCAACTCGGCGTCGAGTCTGAGCTCCTTCTCCTGCTCGCGGCACGTCTCGAGCATCTTCGACTGTTGATTCTTCCGGCGCTTCGTCGTGGAGAGGTCGTACTGACCGACCGTTATTCAGGTTCCACCTTGGCGTACCAAGGAGTGACGAGGGGCCTCGGTATCGAATTCGTCCTTCGTATTTCAGCAATGTTCGAGGATCTTATCGAACCAGATCTGACGATCTACCTCGATGCCGAACACCCTCAGCGCGATTTTCGGTTCGACCGGCATGACCAGTTCGAACGAGAAGGCATCGAGAAATGGCGAACTGTACGGGATGCCTATCGACTGTGCGCCGAGCGCTTTCAATGGCGTGTCGTAAGTGCCGAGGGAGCCCGAGCGCGAATTGCTGAAGAGATCGCGCGGTTCGTCGACGCGCGCTTCGTCCTTGATAGTGAAGCTTGATCGTGTTCGAGATCCTTGAAGCTCGGAGCGAGCTTACCGAAACCTTACGTCGCCACCTGCGAGAACCCTTGTCTTCATATCTCTTTGTCGGGGCACCGGGTTCGGGGAAACTTGCCATAGCAGTGGACTTCGCTGCAGCGCTTCTTTGCCAAGATGGCGGCTGTGGCCAATGCGAAACGTGCCGATCCGTTACCACGCTTGGCCACCCTGACGTACTCGTGTTTCGCAGGAGCGGGAGCAATCTTGAGATTTCAGAGGCGCGCGAGATCGTCCAGCTCGCACAGACCCGCCCCCAGTTCGGAGGTTTTCGTGTGATCATCGTTCCCGAGATGCATCGGGGCGTGCACGTGTCCTCGACGCTTCTCAAGATCGTCGAGGAGCCGCCCGTAACAACGATCTTCCTTCTCACCGCGGAGGGGATCGACCGAGCGCTTGAACCTCTGGCGTCCCGTTGCGTTCGGATCTCGGTGCCAAGGCCCGAACGCGCAACGGTG
>JBMFXL010000162.1:0-4642 GCA_049964275.1 Acidimicrobiales bacterium
GTTCGCGAATCGAGTGGGAGGACCGTGACGTCGCGTCTCGGCCCACCCGTTCTGGCCAACATCTTGGCGCGGTACGTTCGAGGCGATCATGGCGTGAAGCATGAGCACTTACCTTGAAGGATCGACAAACCTCCCTGGCTGGTACTCAGAGGCTTCGCTCGTGCACTTCGTATTGGATCGGTGCAAAAATGCCTTGGGTGATCGTATGCGCCTGGTACTCGGGCAACGCCTCAGGTCGCAATGTCGGGATAAGGCCGACCCCGCCAATCTTCGAGTGCCGCAGCGTATGCCAGCTGAAATCCGAGCGGTTCTTCGTAGTCGCGCTCAAACATGGCGATGAACAGGGTCAAGGTGAGGAACGGGTGGGCGCCAAGGCTAAAAAGCTGCACGTAGCTTTGTGACTCGAGGGCTTGACGTTCCTCGTCGGTGAAACGGAGCCAGGTCGAGGACTCTCCTGAGTGGCAATTGAGCAGGCTATTGGCTATCTCTTGCTCCCACCAACGCACAGTAGCGACCGGCTCGTTGCGATATCGCTCGACCAACTCCGGGTCACGATCCACGGTGTAAAGAAACTTGTTCAAGAGGTAGGTACTCATGCCGGGACTCCATTCGGATACCAGGTGAAATAGGCTTCCATCGTGTGAAACAGGTCGAGCGTGTCGACATAGTCGGCCTTGATGCCCGCGCCCGCGACGCCCATCATCAGCATGAAGTCCATAAAGCCATGGGTGGCATTACCCGGTGAATGAAGACTTTCAAGGCTGACCTCGGAAAGTGCCTCCGCTATGTTGCCCTCAGCGATCCACTGGACCGCCTTGTGGTCGAACTCAGGATCAGGGCCGTGCGGCCCAAATTGGCGAGGTCCCCCCAGTTCGAGCGAGAGGTGACCGGTTCCGATAATGGCGACCCGCTTGGGTGAGTCCCAGCTCTCGACCATCTCGCGAATTGCCTCTCCGAGTTGCACGAAACGTCGAGGCTGGGGCAAAGGTGGTGCGAAGATGTTGGTGTACACCGGCACGACGGGGAGATCGTTCTGGGGTCGCAAGGTGATGATGGGACATGTTACGGAGTGGTCGAGTCGGAGTTCGTTCGAGAAGGCAAGGTCAAAACCCATGTCGAGTCCTTGACGAAGCAAATGTCGCGAAAGGTCGAGATCGCCCTGCATAAACATCTTCGGCAGTCCGAACTCGCGCTCTTCGTTGTACCAGTTGGCATCGTAGTATGGGGCATTGCCTACCAGGAACTGCGGCATATTGTCGAGCCAGATCTGGTGGAAGTGGTCGGAGCCAACGAGCAGCAGAAGATCGGGCTCCACGGCGGTGAGGGTCGCCCGGAATGCTTCAACTTTGCTGACCCATTCGTCGGCAAAGGGAGGGCGATCGGCCCCGGTCGAGGTGGAAGCTCGATAGTAGAACGGGTGATGGGTAGAGGCAATAATTGCCGCAATCGTTGCCATGATCTCTCCTCGTTACTCTGGCTGAGATGGGTCGTAGATGGAGGGCTCGTAGACCGCGTGATGATCGACATGGAGATAGATATCCATGCCAACGGGATTACGAACCTCCTCGGCAATTTGGCCGAGGAGCCCAGCCGCGCGGGCCAGGAGAGCGACACCACGCAGCACCTCGCCGGGAATCCCAAGGTCGGCGAGGGCCGCTCCACATACTCCGGCCCCATTGAGCGGAAGGGTGCGTCCGAGGATCTCGGGATGTACGCGCCCAATCGCTTCGAAAAGTGTCAAGTGAGGACCGAATACACCCTCTTCCTTTGCAATCTGCATGAGGACCTTGGTGCGCGGATCCGCGACCTTGTGGTTAGGGTGACCGAGTCCCGGTACGAACCGCTTCGCCGCCTTGGTTTGCTGAACGATGTCTCGGGCAGCCTCATCCCATGCGGCATGGTCGTTGAGCGCCAGGGGCTCCTTGTCTCTCAGGGCACTCGCGAGGAAGTGGCCGGTGTCTTCTGTGACACCGAGAAACCGTGATCCGCCTCCAAGTAACCCTGCGGCCATCGCCCCTTGAATCGAGTCAGGGGCCGAGAGGAAGGTAAGCCGCGCGGCGATGGCAGTTGGGGTGTATCCATGATCGGCGAGTGCAACGAGCACTGCCTCAAAGACGCGCACCTCTCCTGGGCTTGGGCGACGTTGTGTGATCAACCAGAGTGCGAGCTCGCCGAATCCGACTTTGCCCATGAGGTCGCCAGCGAGGCTTTTGTCAAAGAGCGAGATCTCAGTCGTGGTGGAACGTCCGAGGCCGGTTGGATACTGGAATTCGTCAGTCATTGGTATCTCCGTTGAGTTCGCTTCTGCCTGCAAGCCATTCCTTCACGAGCGCGGTGTCGGCGCCGAGACTTGGCGGGCTCAGGCGGTAAGTGGGCGGTGTTTCTGAGAAGAGAATGGGGTTGCGTATGAGCTCGAGCGGCGTACCATCCAGTTCGACGCTGATAGTCGGCTCAAGACCAAAGCTCTCCGCAAAGGCGATCCCTTGATCCACAGTGACGATCGGAGCCGACGGCACCCCTGCGGCATTGAGGATTTCGAACCACTCTTCTGCGGTCTTATCTGCTAACAGCTCGGTGAGGATCGGGACGAGCTTGCCTCGATGTTGCGTGCGTGATTCATTGCGCGCAAAAAGGGGATCTTCGCCGATCTCTGGTCGCCCGAGCGCGTTCATCAGAGACCGAAACTGTCCGTCGTTTCCAGCGATCACGATGAGGTCGCCGTCTTTGGTGGGGAACAGCTCATAGGGATGGAGACTTGGATGTGCGTTGCCCATTCGAAATGGAATGACGTCAGCAGCGAGTACCGCAGTCGTATGGTTGGCGAGCCCCGAGAGTGCAGAGGCCAAGAGACTCACTTCGACGTGTTGACCGCGCCCGGTTCGATGCCGCTCTTCGAGTGCCGCGAGGATCCCAATCGTCGCATGAAGGCCCGCAATGATATCGAACGCTGAGATGCCAGCGCGATAGGGGGGACCATCCGAGTCCCCAGTCAAGCTCATGAGTCCAGACAGTGCCTGGACCATAAGGTCGTAGCCCATGAGCTTGGCACCAGTACCCTTTGAGCCAAATCCAGAGATCGAGGCCACGATGAGACGCTCATTCCGTGCATGAACCGACGCGTAGTCGAGGCCGAACTTACCGAGCTGCCCAGGTTTGAAGTTCTCGATCATGATGTCGGCCCGGTCGACGAGCGCTTTTGCCGCGACAAGGTCCTCGTCGTTCTTGAGGTCGAGGACGATTGATCGCTTGTTGCGATTGATGCCGAGATAGTAAGTTGCGATACCGTTTCGCTCGGGCGGTATCCAGGTACGAGTGTCATCCCCACCGGGGCCCTCAACCTTGATGACCGTCGCACCAAGGTCGCCAAGCAGCATCGTTGCGTAGGGTCCAGCAAGAATGCGCGAAAAGTCTGCGATCACGAGACCGTCGAGAGGCCCCTTGGATCGCTTCGGTGAAGGTGTTGGAGAGTCGGTCATTGCGATTCAATCTGTTGTGTCCGCTGTACGGATAGTTGTCCGATATGAACACTAGGCAAAATGCGTCCTTTCGTCAAGACCGCTCGGAAATCGACGTGTGGAGTTCGGGGAGTGCGCCGAGTCGAGCAAGATCTTCTTCGATCTCGTCTCGGGCGCGGAGGAGTCGTGGAAGATGAGTGTCTTGGAGGTACTCAAGGGAGGTTTCTGTGGCCGACGCATTGACGTTTATGGACGCCAAGATCGATCCGTCGGCTGCTCGAAGAGGAACTGCCACTGAACGTACCCCTGGTGCAAGCTGCTGATCGGTGAGTGCGTAGCCGAGTGATGCCACGCAGTCGAGGTCCTCGTGAATCTCTTCTCTACTTGGTTGCCAGAATGCTCTGACAACCCCGTGGCTTGGAAGGTCAAGAATCTCATTACGCGCATCCCGATCGAGCCATGCGAGCAGTACCTTGCCGAGTGAGGTGGCATAGGCAGGGAATCGCGTACCGATCTCGACGGAGAGACCCACGATCTTCGGCACGGCGACGCGCGCGACATAGACGATGTCGGAACCGTCGAGCTGCGCGAGCGAGCATGATTCAGCGGTGTCGCGGGAGAGCGCGCCGAGGTGGGGATGCACAAGCTCCCAGAGGGAGTGACTCTGTACATAGGTGAGGCCGAGATCAAGCACTCGTACGGTGAGTGAGTAACCAGTGGAGGTTGCACGAACGTAGCCGAGCTCCTCGAGCGTGAGTAGTACACGACGGGCGGTTGGTCGAGCCAGCTCCGACCGTGAAGCGATCATCGTCAGACTGAGTTCTCGGTCACCCGGCTGGAACGCGCGAATTACATCGAGTCCTCGGGCAAGTGCCTCGATGAAATCAGGATCACTACTTCGTCGCGCCATGATGACTCAGATGTTAGGTGGAAATCCAATGTGAAAACGTCGGTGAGGTCAAGGGCTTGACAGTCATTGAGGTGTCGCTTAGTCTCTCCGACGAGATCGTTCCGGCATACGGACATCGGTCCGTATTAGCCGATCTGAGGGAGGGGAGTGATGACGCTTCGCGCAGCACAGGTAGGGCATCAGCCCGGGCAACGCATCCTACTGCAAGGGGGAACGGTGATCTGTATGGACGCCGCTCACCGGGTTCTCGAGGGTGCGGATGTCTTGATCGAGGGCG
>JBMFXL010000163.1:0-4626 GCA_049964275.1 Acidimicrobiales bacterium
CGGAGATACCTTGTGATACTCGGTAACTGTCAAGGTAGTTTCGAACACCCGACCCAACGGGTCTGATCGCGAATCGGAACTTGCGCATGAGCGCGTCGGACAAGTCGCGAGGTGGATCTCCAAGATCGCTCCGCCACGCCAACACGAGATCCCAGTCGGCGACATCTACGACGCGCTCAGGATCGGACATCGCGAGGTGGTCCGGCAGATCGTGGACCAATGCAACATGAGTTCGACCCTCCGAGAGTTCTGCGAGGGCCTGATCGTTCGGTACCTCCAGCCAACGAAAGGTGGGTCCACCATACGCATTGGCTCGGTCGCAGAGCAGCGAGAGGATCGGGTCACATCCACTCACGAAAATGGACCCCTCGCCCTGCTCTTCATCGAAGGCCTGCATGCGCAACGGGAGGGCGAGCTCATGAAGAGATCGTTCGATCCTGACACCCTCCACGACGCCGAAGACTCTCAGATCTCCCGAAGCACGCCCCTCACCAATTGTCCTTGGCGCAAAGAGCACGGCCACATCGACGCCGAGCACCTTCGCGATGCGAAGCGCGACATCGACGCGGGGGACGGTCTCACCGGACTCGATTGCGACCACTGCCTGTCGGGAAAGACCGACACATCCTGCCAATGTGGCCTGCGTGAGGCCCAGCTCGCGCCGCGCGCGTCTCATCGGCGTTTCCTGACTCATATCAGCATCGTATCAAGTCATCTTGACACACTGTCGCCTTATGTCAGGTTTTCTTTACCTTTGAGCACGACTCCCCGAAATGCGGCGTCTACCCCCGCGGCGGCCTGCATGACGGAGAGATCATTACCATGAACCCCTACGAGCTGCAGGGAGAATGGTAGGTCCTCCTCTGATACTCGGTAGGGCACCACCGCAGCCGGAGACCTGGTCATGTTGAATGGATAGGTAAAGCGAACCCAGTTCTCGGTCGGTACGCCATCGACCGTTGCAGGCACGCCGATCAACGGCGCTCGTGTCGAGGTAGTCGGCGTCACCAAGACCTCCGACTCATGTTCCGCGAGGAGATCCACCAATCGACGGTTGAGGAGATAACCCGAATGGAGCGCTTCGACGAACCGTTCGACCGTAACTTCACTCGCGCGATCCAACATCGCTGCGAGTCCAGGATCCAATTGCGCACGGTCCGGGGAGTCGGCATATGCACCGAGCGACGCTCGGATGTAACCGGATACCAAAATCACCCAATCGATCACCGGGTCCTCGGCGAACACGTCCTCACGCCAGACGACCTCGACACCGAGCGAGTCGAGCCATTGCATTGCTTCAACGAATGCATGCCGCGTTGCAACATCGAGTGGCGCATAACCAAGCGTGCTCGAGGCCACTACGCGGCGAGGAAGCTCCCCCATCGCTTGATACTGCGCAAAGAAGCCCCTCGGCGCCCCAAGCGACCGAAGGTCTCCCGCGTCGGGAGTGACGAGCTCATCAAGCAGCATGGCCAGATCTTCGAGCGACGCCGCCAGCGGCCCAACCACCGAGAGCTCTCCCCAGCTTGGCGGGGTGTCCGAGACCACCGGGATCCGACCCAAGGAGGTCTTGAATCCGGCAAGTCCGCAGAGGGCCGAGGGAATGCGAATCGATCCTCCTCCGTCCGAGCCCGTTGCGAAAGGGACCATACCGGCCGCCACGGCGGCCGCAGAGCCACCCGAGGAGCCGCCCGGCGTACGTGTTGGGTCGAGGGGGTTCAACGTCTCGCCAAAGAGCCGGTTCGTCGTCTCACCGCGCCATCCGAACTCAGGGGTGTTGGTCTTGCCTATCGGAATCGCACCGAGCGAGCGAAGCCGCTGCACCTGGAGCGAGTCGTGCACTGCGGCCGCTGCACCGGAGAAAAGAAGTGAGCCATTCGTCGTGACGAAACCCCGAGCATCCTCGAGATCCTTTACACCAAAGGGGATTCCCGCCAAGAGCGGGAGGGGTTCACGACGCATGCGAGCATCATCGACTGCGTTGGCGTGGCGCATCGCTTGCTCGAGGTCGATCGAGACGAACGCATTAATCAGCCCGTTCGAGGACTCGATCGCCTCACTACACGATGCGATCAACTCACGAGCAGAAAGCTCACGGCTGGAGAGCGCACGCACGAGGAAGGCAAGACCCTTTCCCGGGAGTAGTTCCTCGTTCCGACTCACCGGTCCGCTACCGCGTTGCAGTCCGGACGGTGTCCTTCGCGACGCATCGAGCCACACACCTCACAGACCTCGTCCAGCCAACACGCACTGTCCCCACCTTCAACCTCAGAAGGAACCGTCATATCGAAATGACGCATGGTCAGTCCTAGCCGGGGAGGCTACCGTCAGCGAGACGCTCCGCCATCGCCCATCCGAAGGCAACTAAGGTATCGAATCGATCTGCCTCGACCTCGCTGAAGTGGACACCATAGCCTTCCTCACTACGAAACGCCGTATCGCCGTAGACGAGGTGCGCCGTTGGCTCTCCATCGCCGCGTACGATAAAGGATCGATCATCGAGATGGGTCTCCACACCGAAGCGCTTGGCGAGTCGGCGAGCCCATGCCCGCTCCTCACCGGATGGCTTATGATCAGGGCGAGGCACGACATCCTCAAGGCCCGTGAACACGTCATATCCCGAAGGCGACGCAAGGCGAACCCCGACGAGTACGTCCTCATCTGGGAATGCGAGTAGTGCCTTGCGATAACACTCCGCGAGAAGCTCGAAGAGATAATCCTTCTCCTGAGGCCCTGGCGCAGTGAGTGCCACGCCCAAAAGGATGCAGGGAGTTCCTCCAATTCGCTCGAGCGAACACAACGTCACGGCACGAAGCGCCCCGTCCTCGCGTACGTCGCTACAGAGCACCCATTCGTCACGCAGCTTGGACAGGAGGCCGATATCGAATCCCGTGCCGCGCGAGAGCGCGAACTCAGCAATTTCGCCAAGCTCGGCGTCTCCAAGCGACGAAGCGTCACGAGTGGTCACATCGATTGCCATGGTCCAACAACTCCTATGGTTCGTCGAATGATTTTGACCAGTCTAGGCGAACCACGAACCCAAGTGCGCAAGTCCCCGCTATGCGCCAGTGACAATCACGTCCCTGAAGTGCTCTTTTAGTGACCCTAAAAGAGTTCCACTCGGATCGATCCGACAGTCCGGCGGAAGCTCGAATCGCTCCTCTCCTACCTGAAGGAGCACGCGCTTTCCTCCTGGATGATCCCGCAATATCTCCCGGAGACGTTCCAAATTGTTGACTGAGGCAGAGACCGGTGGTACCGAGATCTCTACGCACTCGTCCACGTTGACGGGGGCGGCATCGAGAACGATCGGCTCCACGCCACGTGCGACGAACTTAACCTGATCGTCACGGAGATCGAGTCTTCCCCGAACGGAGTAGACCTGATCCTCGCTGATAAGGTGGCCATACTCTGCCATCGTCTTTGGAAAGACGAAGACCTCGATCTGGGCGTCGAGGTCTTCGAGCTGGAAGCTCGCCATCAACTCGCCACGCTTGGTGTACCGCTTGACCACCGAGGTCGCGATGCCTGCGAGCACTATGTCGTCCCGTTCCTTTGCGAGCCGCTCAGCATTCTCCTTGGTCATTGCGATGCTTCGCTCCGAGGTGGCACGCAACGCACGCTCGAAACCACGAAGCGGATGACTCGAGACATAGAGTCCGAGCATCTCTTTCTCGTGCGCGAGGAGCTCTCGTTGGGGCCACTCAACGTCAGAGATCTCGATGTTGATATCGGCACTCGACGGGAGTTCATCTTGCTCGGACGGCTCCTCAAACAGGCTGAATACCCCCTGCTCGCGATCGCGTCGAACCTCCAAGCATCGATTGATCACCGCCTCGTACACGTGCATCAATCCCTTGCGGGCATGACCAAGCGAATCGAAGGCACCCGCCTTGATCAACGACTCGACCGCACGCTTGTTGAGCACGGCTGCATCCACACGCATGCAGAACTCGACGAAGTCATGGAACGGTCCGTTCTTGTCACGCTCATCGGTCACGAGTTCTACGAGGGATTCTCCCACATTACGGATCGCGGAAAGTCCGAAGCTGATTGCGAGCTTGTTACCGTTGTCGATGACCGTGAAGTCCGAACGCGACTTGTTGATGTCCGGCACCATCACGTCGATGTCGTGTGCGGACGCATCTGCGAGATAGAGCGCCGTCCGATCCTTGTCGTCCTTCACCGAGGTAAGCATCGCAGCGAGGAATTGGACAGGATAGTTCGCTTTGAGCCATGCCGTTTGGTACGCGACGAGCCCATAACCATAGGAGTGGCTCTTGTTGAACGCATAATCGGCAAAGGGCTCGATGATGTCGAAGAGCGCGGTGCCTAGCGCCGCGCCGTATCCGGTCCTTTCGCAGCCGGCCACGAACTTCTCCCGTTCGGCAGCAATCAACGCGCGGATCTTCTTTCCGCACGCCTTGCGTAGGTTGTCCGCTTCCTCGAGGGAGTACCCTGCAAACTTCTGGGCGACGCGCATCATGGACTCTTGATAGATCATGAGACCATACGTATCTCCGAGGACCTCCTCGAGGTCAGGGTGAAGGTACTCGATCTTCTCCCGCCCGTTCTTGCGGTCGGCGAAGTCGTTGTGCATGTTGGCCGCCATCGGACCAGGGCGGT
>JBMFXL010000164.1:0-4623 GCA_049964275.1 Acidimicrobiales bacterium
CAGCTCGACCACGACGACTTCACTTCCAGCGCGCACGTCTCCAAAGAGCGCGCCTTGCTGAAATCCTTTGAGCAATCTTTCGGACCGTCCTTCAAACTAGACCCGAATACCCTAGTCGACTACGACCGGGCTCGCTCAAGACGAGGGACTACGGCTCGTCTACCGACGCACTCTCCTCGCCAACGTGCAGCGAAGGCAATGGCCGGAAGAGCTCTTCTTCCTCCTCAGCAGCGGCCAGGCACCAAGAAGCATGACCTTCCTCCGCATCGCCGCCGCACTCTTCGCAACGACGTAGAGGTTCCGCCACCCCACGCTTCGCTTTGCGCGCCTCTTCGAATCTGCGGTGACGACCCTTCTTCACGACCGGCTCCTGACCATCAACGAATCTTTACTCAACTCTACAATACCTACACGCGCTCACCTGCGAAGTCTTCATGACACTGCAGCTCAGCGAGGACAGCTACCTCAACGCTTCGACAAGGGCGTCCATTCCCAGCCCTCAGCGGGCATCCCACAGGGACACCGTGGCGAGTTGGTAACATCGAAGGGTGACCGATGCTGCATTCGAACCTTCACGCATTCCGGAACGATTCAAGGAGCGCGCCGAGGCGGTTCGTCGCCGCGGGGTACCTCCCATCGAAGGCGAAGAGCGCAGACGATTCATCCAGCAAGCTCAGGAGGACTACATGGACTTCATGATGCTCGCGGATGCCAAGGTCGTATTCGAGGATGGCATCCTGACATTCGAGGTCGACCTCAGGCCAGAGTCCGTACGGGGCGACACGTCATCCCCTACGAGCGTTGAGTAATCGCCCCGAAAGGGCGAGTACTCGATAGGCTTGACGCAACGTGGTGACCGACCCGATATCCCTCCCAGCACAGTTCATCGACACTCCAGAAGCACTCAACACACTCGTTGACGGGTTGTCAAGCGCCCATGAGTTCGCGATCGATACCGAGTTCCACCGAGAACGGACCTACTTCCCTCGACTCGCCTTGATCCAAATGGCCTGGGATGGCGGCGCGGCGCTCATCGACCCCATCGGCCTCGACCTCGCACCACTGCGCGTGCTCTTCGAGTCTGATGCACGATTCGTCTTTCACGCATTCGAGCAGGACCTCAACATCTTGGAGCGCGCAGTAGGGGCAGTCCCACACCACCTCTTCGATACGCAGATTGCCGCTGGGTTCCTTGGCTACTCACGACCAGGGCTCGCCACGCTGCTCGAACGCAGCCTTTCCGTCACCCTCCCCAAGGCCGACCGTCTTTCGGACTGGACCAAACGTCCGCTCACGTCCGATCAACTGCGCTATGCCCAGGCCGACGTCGCGTACCTCCTACAGCTCTCTCATCATCTCATCGATGCACTTACCTCCCAAGGTCGACTCGAGTGGAATGAAGAGGAGACCTCGATCGCTGCGCTCCGGCGGTTCGAAACCCACGACCCCTCGACTGCCTGGATGCGCATCAAGGAATGTCGCAACCTTCCCCAAGAGGCTCGAAAGGTTGCCAAGGCGATCGCGGAATGGCGCGAAGAGGAGGCCATCCGTTGCGATGTGCCCGTACGGTTCATCCTTTCCGATCTCGCCGTCGCTACCATCTCCCAGGCCAAGCCACGTACCCGTGACGCATTGGAGCACGTGCGAGGAGTTGAAGCCCGGCGCATGAACTCCTCTCAAATAGAGGCGGTCCTTGATCGGATCGCGCGAGCACTTGGCTCCGATGAGGTTGTGACCTTACCCACACCGCCGTACTCCCTGCCTCGGGGAGCAACTTCGGTCGTCACCCTCTGCTTGACCTGGCTGACCGCAAAAGCGAACCACGAGCAGCTCGACCCGGTCATTGCGGGCACCCGCGATGACGTCGGTGACCTGCTCTACGGCAGCGGAGGTCGACTTGGCAAAGGCTGGCGAAAAAGTCTCTTTGGCGAGGACATGATCGCAATTCGAGACGGCCAGGCCGCCCTCAGGGTCAACAAGAAGGGTGCGCTCGAACTCGTGAGTCTCTCCAACTACGACGACCGAGGCTCGAGCTCCACGAGGGCATAATCGCGCTTCCCTTTGCGTATGACCATCATGGATCCATGAAGGAGGTCATCGCGAGAGATCGTACGGGCGACATCCTCCACCTTCACACCATTGAGGCTCAGGCCGCCTTGTGCGATGAGACGGCGCGCCTCCCCCTTCGAGGCAATCACTCCCCACTCGGTGACAACGTCGACCAGGCTCGGCGAGCCATCAAGACGAGTGGCCTCAATCGAATAGGTTGGTGCTTCGCCGGCAACTACGCGAAGCGTCTCGAGATCCGCTTCGTGAAGCCGACCTTGATACAGTGCGTCCGTCGCACGCTTCGCAGCCGACGCATCAGAAGCGGAGTGCACGAAGGTCGTTACCTCAGTCGCAAGGACCTCCTGGGCAATACGGCGCTCAGGGGCACCTGCGGATCGCTCCACCACCGTCCGAATCTCCTCGAGCGAGAGAAACGTGAAGAGCTTGAGGTAGGTCTCCACCATCTCGTCCTCAGAGCGCATAAAGAACTGGAAGAGCTGGAAGGGCGAGGTTTGAGAGGGATCGAGCCATACGGCTCCCGACTCGGACTTACCGAACTTCTTGCCGTCGGCGCGCGTCACGAGCGGTGATGTGAGACCGAAGACCTCATGTCCGGTCTTGCGGCGCACGAAATCGATGCCGGCGGTGATGTTACCCCATTGGTCAGATCCTCCGAGCTGGAGACCGACCCCATGGGCCACGTGGAGATGGTAGAAGTCGTACGCCTGGAGCAACATGTAGGAGAACTCGGTGTAGGAGAAACCACCCTCCTCACCTACTCGGCTACGCACCGAATCCTTCTGGAGCATGGTGTTGACATTGAAGTGCTTACCCACGTCCCGAAGGAACTCGATCATGGTGAGCGGCGCGAGCCACTCCCGGTTGTTGAGCACGATCGCGGGTGCCTTCGCGTCAGCGGAGAAATCCAGGTAGCGCTCAAGTTGCGCCTTCACCCCAACCAAATTCGCATGTAGCCGTTCGTCGTCGAGGAGATTCCGCTCCTCCGACTTACCCGAGGGATCGCCGATCATGCCGGTTCCACCACCAGCTACGAACACTGGGCGGTGCCCTGCGTCCTGCAACCGTCGCATGTTGCATATCTGAAGCAAATTGCCGACATGCAGGGAGCTGGCGGTCGGGTCGAATCCGACATATGCAGCCATAACGTCGTGGTCCAAACGACGCGCAAGCTCATCGGAACTCCACTGATAAATCAGTCCGCGATCTCGGAGTTCGGTGCTGAGCACACCTGCCGACTCTCCCACCAACGTCCTCGCTTCCTCGTATTGTGCCTTCACGTTCGAGCCCTCAACGCTAACGGTCGGATCGCTCCGTCGCCGCGACTGCCTGGCTCACCAGACGATCATGCACCTCAACATTCCCCGATCTCGTGCTCGCGAGCAATGCGAGGTGAAGTCGGTCGTCCTTTCGAGCGCGGCTCACTTCCTGTTCGAGCTCCGAACGGGTGGATACGACCGCTACCTCGAGGCCGAGCCCTCTGCACAGTGCCGGGATGTCGAGATCGTGCGGGGTACCGAAGATGCGCTCGAAAACGGCACCGTCGACCGTAGCCCGTTGGGGAAGGAAGGAAAAGATGGCGCCTCCATTGTTGTCGGGCACCACGATCAGTCCACGCCGTGCCCGAAGCTCGAACAGCGCGGTGAAGTCATACAGGAAAGCCAGGTCGCCTAGATAGGCAACGTCGAGTGCATCCAAGCCCGCCAAATGTGAGTCACGAGCATGAACGATCCCCGTGAAGGTCGACAACGTGCCATCGATACCATTCACGCCGCGGTTGGCGAAGACCCTTGGAGGCGAGGGATGGATTCCACCGAACCATTCAACATCCCGGATCGGCATGGATGACGCCACCATGAGCGTGTCATCGGCTCCCAGTGAGCGATAGAGGCCTCGGGCGAGACTGGGCTCATCTAGAGGGGCTCCGGCCCCGAAATACGTTCCGAGGGCTGCATCGACTGCGTGGTCATATCGCCGCCAGCGAGCCGCCCACTCAGTGTCTGGTACTTGGTCGCTTGGCACATGGCACGGGATCTCGGTGGCATCGACGTCTGCCCAGATGATTCGCGTGGCGAGTCGTCGAGGGTCGTAGAAGTCGAGCCATGAGGTGACGCGAATGAGCTGTGCGCCGAGTTCCTTCACGGTGTACGCCTGGAACTCCCCGAGCACCTTGGATGCGAAGTCCTCCCCCACGCATACCCACCGTTCGGGGGCGAGTTGTCGCCACACCTCACGATTGCGCAGGATCTGATCAGGGAAGCCGATCAACCTCTTCATCGGATCGACTCCGGACATAGCACGCGGGTCCGCGAACACGAGATGTCCCCGATCAGCCGCGTATCGAGCAAGCCTGCCAGCGCCCCTTCCGACCTCGCCAGCAAGTACCACGATCGTTCGCGTCTCGCCGCCAAAGAGCGACACGAGATCGTCAACTCCTAGCGAGGCAAGCCGACCCGACACCGAGGTCGTCCGCACCTCCGCAGTGGGGCCGAGTTCGCCGGCGCGATCGAAGAGCGGCTCAGCAAAGGGAAGGTTGAGATGTGAAGGACCAAAGAG
>JBMFXL010000165.1:0-4615 GCA_049964275.1 Acidimicrobiales bacterium
CTCGAGCCATTGCCGAAGAGGCCGGCGTCAACGTCGCTCCTCAGAGTACGGAATAGGTAGTTCTTCGACCGGTTAATGTTCAGGAACCATCGCGTGAGGGCTCGTAAAGGAAGCAACCATGTTCACCGGAATCATTCAGGCCCAGGGAAGTGTCATTTCGCTCATCGATCACCGGCTGGTGCTTGGATGGCCGACCATGCCCCGTGATCTCTCCCTTGGTGCATCGGTGGCGGTCAACGGAGTCTGTCTTACGGTCGTAGCCCTCGAGGAGGACCGTTTCGGGGTGGACGTGGTCGATGAGACCTTCGCTCGATCCAACCTCGGTGCATTGAAGGTAGGCGACGTCGTCAACCTCGAGCGTCCTGTCGCCGCCCAGGCACTCCTTGATGGCCATATCGTGCAGGGACACGTGGACTCGATAGGTACGGTGCGAAGCGTCGCACCGGAGATGCGAGTGGAGCCACGTGATCCCGAGTTGCTTCGTTACGTGGTGGAAAAGGGCTCGGTCGCGATCGATGGTGTGTCCCTCACCGTAGTGGATGTCGACGAGACGGGCTTTGGTATCGCCGTCATTCCTCATACGGCGGCGGTAACTACACTGGGGATTCGGCAGGTTGGCGATGCGGTGAACCTCGAGTTCGACGTCATCGCAAAGTATGTCGAGCGTCTCGTCGTCGTACGCCGCTAACGCTGTCTAGGTCATAAAGGTAGGAAGTCGTGCCGCTGTCACCGGTCGAAGATGCCATTCGTGCCATCGCAAAAGGGA
Organism: Acidimicrobiales bacterium; assembly: GCA_049964275.1. Taxonomy (GTDB): domain Bacteria; phylum Actinomycetota; class Acidimicrobiia; order Acidimicrobiales; family Acidimicrobiaceae; genus JAJYZP01. The sequence continues at coordinate 767 of JBMFXL010000165.1, forward strand.
AGATGGTCGTCGTAGTCGACGATGAGGATCGTGAGAACGAGGGCGATCTGATCATGGCCGCGGAGTTCGCGACACCGGAGGCGATTGCGTTCTTCTTGGCCCATACCTCAGGGCTCATCTGCGTGCCCATGCTGGGTGCCCGACTCGACGAGCTTGGCATCCCCTTGATGGTCGCCTCGAATACCGAGTCCCAGCGCACCGCGTTCACCGTGAGTGTCGACGCGATCGGGAAGACTACGACGGGGATCTCGGCATTCGATCGAGCGACCACGATCACCGCCCTGTGTGATCCCGAGACCCATCCCGATTCTCTCGCTCGACCAGGGCACATCTTTCCGCTTCGCTATCGAGAAGGAGGCGTGCTCAAACGAGCTGGCCATACCGAGGCCGCCGTCGACCTTGCGCTACTCGCTGGGGTGTATCCCGCAGGTGTGCTCTGTGAGATCGTCACCGAGGACAAGTCCGAGATGGCTCGATTCGACGCCTTGGAGGAGTTTGCTGCCCAGTGGGATCTCCCCTTCATCTCGATTGCGGATCTCGTGCGCTATCGACGCCAAAAGGACAAGCTCGTTCGGCGGGTGGATGGTGCGACTGCACGCATCCCCACGATCTACGGAGACTTTCTCTGCGTGGGATATGAGTCAACCCTTGATGGAGAGCAGCACGTGGCGATGGTTCGGGGAGAGATCGATCCGGATACGCCATTACTCGTTCGCGTGCACTCCGAGTGTCTCACGGGAGACGTCTTTGGGTCACTTCGCTGTGACTGTGGACCCCAGCTCGAAGCGGCACTCGAGATGATTGCAAAGGAAGGCTCGGGTGTGGTGGTCTATCTCCGGGGTCACGAGGGTCGTGGCATTGGGATTGCTCACAAACTTCGCGCCTACAACCTTCAAGAAGGTGGACTTGACACCGTCGACGCGAACGTCGAACTCGGTCTGCCAGTGGACTCCCGTGAGTACGGAATCGGCGCCCAGATTCTCGAGGACCTCGGAGTTCGCGCGATGAGACTGATGACCAACAACCCTGCCAAGTATGGAGGACTGACGGGATTCGGCCTCGACATCACCGAAAGGGTTCCGCTTTCTCCGAAGGTCAATGCGGAAAATCTGAACTACTTGCGTACGAAGCGTGACAAGCTCGGTCACTTCCTCGACGGCCTCGAGGACTACGAGCAGCGCTATAACTCTGCATCGGAGGGCTCCTCATGAACACGATCTCTGGAATGATCAACGGTGAAGATCTTCGGATCGCACTGGTTTGTGCTCGCTTCAACGAGGTGGTCACCAAGGCGCTTGCTGAGGGAGCTCGCGGTGCCCTCCTGCGCCATGGTGTTGTCGATGATGCGATTGATGAGATCTGGGTCCCTGGTGCCCTCGAACTTGGGATCGCGGCCAAAGCCGCTGCTATCTCGGGTAACTACCACGGACTTGTGCTCATCGGCGCGGTCGTGCGTGGTGATACCGCTCATTTCGATGTAGTGGTTTCAGAGAGCGCGTCGCAGTGCTCAAGGATCTCTTTCGACTTCGACCTACCGGTCGCAAATGCCATCCTGACCACGGACACCATGGATCAGGCGATCGACCGTGCCGGTGGAAAGTCGGGCAACAAGGGGGCGGAGGCTGCGATCACGGTGCTCGAGATGGTCGATGTGCTCGCCAAGATTCGGAAGGGAAGTGACGGCGCGATGGGGTTCCGGTCGTGAGCGACGACATGCGTTTGAAAGCGGTACTGCCAAAGGGATCCCTCGAGCGTGCGACGCTCGACCTCTTTCGCGATGCGGATCTTGCGGTCGAACGGAGCTCCGAGGTCGATTACCGAGCTCGGATCGATGATCCTCGGATTGGAGAGGTTCGTATCCTCAGGCCTCAAGAGATCCCGACCTATGTCGCCGACGGGTTATTCGACTTCGGTATCACGGGAAGGGATTGGATTGAAGAGACCGGTGCGGATGTGGTGTCCCTCGGAGCCCTCGAGTACTCGAAGGCGACCTCACGACCTATCAAGGTCGTGCTCGCGGTCCCAGGGGACTCGACCGCCAACCACATCTCGGACCTGAAAGATGGCGTACGAGTTTCAACGGAATATCCCAATCTGACACGCCGATACTTCGAGGCGGCTGGTATTTCCGTCCACATCGTCTTTTCCTATGGTGCGACCGAGGCCAAGGTCCCAGACATCGCTGACGCAGTAGTGGAGATCACCGAGACTGGCCGTGCGCTCAGGGCCGCAGGATTGCGCATCGTCGAGACGCTACTTACGTCTCATACGGAGTTCGTGGCACATCCTGCTGCGTATGCGGACGAGCACAAGCGTCACGCCATGGAGCAGATTCTCTCGCTCCTCCAAGGAACCCTTGCGGCACGTTCGAGGGTACTCGTCAAGCTGAACGTCTCTGAGGCGGATCTTCCGCGTATCATCGACGAACTGCCGTCGATGAAATCTCCCACGATCTCTAAGCTCTTTGGCGACTCGGGCTATGCGGTGGAAGCGGTGGTTCCGCGCCACACCATCAATACGTTGATTCCTTCCCTGAAAGACCACGGAGCGACCGACATCTTGGAGATTCCGCTCTCGAAGATTGTTCCCTGAGAATCGTTGCGCCGCGTCGGTAACCGGGGTACCATTCGTTCTGTAAGTATTCTTTCAGTTTGTTGCAAGAGTGTAAAAAAGGCGGTTCGCGGTGATACTTCGCGGCAGGGTCGTTGAGTTCTCGGAGCACGTTGGCCTCGGTGTGATCGAGTCCACCGCTCCGCTCTCGACGCGCTACCCGTTTCATTGCATCGACATCGCTGATGGTACGAGGACGATAGAGCTTGGGAAGCCGGTGCTCTTCGACGTCGCCACTGGGGTCGGCGGCTCTCTCATCGCCTGCGATATCCAAAAGCTCACGTCCCACTGATCCGTCAACCCCTGCAACGAGCTGCTATCGAAAGTAGAAGCAGTGCAGCTCTATCGAATGAATTGGATGGCGGTCGAACGCTATCTCGCCACCGATGATCGAGTCGTAGTGCCGATTGGCTCAACCGAGCAGCACGGCTACCTCTCGCTCGGAACCGATGCCATCCTGGCTGAACTGGTTGCAGAACGGGCAGCAGAGCCCCTGGGTATCCCAGTACTGCCCGTGCTGCCCTTCGGATTCGTGCCGTACTTCACCACGTTCCCAGGCACGATTTCATTGCGATTCGAGACCTATGCGCGAGTCATTGTCGACATCCTTGACACCCTGGCAGACCAGGGATTTCGTCGAATCGCCATCATCAATGGTCACGGTGGGAACGAAATGGTGACAGGTCGTATTCGCGAATGGCGATCGTCGCGGACCGATGCTCCTTTCGTGCTGTTCCATTCGTGGTACTCGGGTTCAAGTGTCGCGGAGTTTGGCGCGCAGATCGATGAACGTCAACGACATGGCTCCTGGTTCGAGCGCTTTGAGGCCACAATCGTCGATGACCAGGTACCCGCGGAGGATGCCCCCATGGTCGATGGTCGAGCACTGCCCTTCGCGTCGGCTGAGGAGATACGACGCATGGCGCCAACAGGGAGCTTGGGGGGTCCCCATGTGATCGACGATCCGAGGGTGGAAGAGATGCTCACGATCGGCGCGCAAGAGGTTCGGGCCTTGCTCGAACATGGATGGATAGAGGAGTAGAGACGATGACCACTTCGCGAGTTGCCCTGGTGACGGGCACCGCACATGGGATAGGGCGCGCGATTGCCGACACGCTTGAAGAAGCGGGTCACCAGGTGCATCGTGTCGACAAGGAGGATGTCGACATTACCGACGGCGAGGCGGTCACCCGCTACGTCGAAGGGCTTGGCCCCATCGATATCTTGGTGAACAACGCT
>JBMFXL010000166.1:0-4597 GCA_049964275.1 Acidimicrobiales bacterium
CTCACTACTTCGGTCATCACCGGCGAAAACCGAGCAATCGCTCCTGGGCGAAGATAATCACCATGGGCAAATCCACCCGGAAGAACCACTCCCCCAAAGCGTGAGAGATCCGAACTCTTATGCCACACGACTTCGGCCTGCTGACCAAGACTTCCGAGCGCCGAGACGACGTCGTACTCGCAATTCGAACCGGGGAATGCCACAACCGCGACGGGCTTAGTCATTGGTCAGCGACCTCACTCACCTGTGCGATCTCGAACCGCTGAATCACCGGGTTCGAGAGAAGTCGCTCTGCGAGCGATTCAGCCACGCGCCGCGCCTCATCCTCGGAGGAGACATCGAGCTCAACCCGATAGGTCTTCCCTGCTCCTATCCCTCGGACCGTGCCGAAATCCAACGCCCGAGCAGCCTCGGCAATGGTCATTCCCTCAGGATCTGCGATGCCGTCCCTGAGATAGACATTCACTGTCACCAAATACATCACTTGCCACTCCCGTTCATGATGGTTCGACGCTCGCTCCAAGATACGCACCTGAGTTTCCGTCGCTCAGTCCGTCTGGCTGCAGGCCTACGAGCCGGTGGAAGATCTCGACGTACGAGGAACGAAGGTTCTGAATCAATTCGCCTGGAAGATCGGGTGGCTCCGAGACCTGATCCCACCCCGACTGGCGCAACCAATCTCGAAGGATCTGCTTGTCAAGCTGGTTCGGTTCCCGGCCACGCCCGACGGAACTGGCATCCCAATAACGAGAAGAGTCCGGCGTCAACACCTCGTCACAGAGTGCAAGTTCCCCGTCGATGAATCCGAATTCGAACTTGGTGTCTGCGAGCACGAGACCGGCCTGAGCGACCCGTCCTTGGGCCCGCGAGTAGATCTCTCGCGAATGACCTTCGAGAAGGCCCGCGAGCTCAGAACCAACACGATCCACGAGTTCGTGAATTCGCATCGGACGGTCATGGCCCTCGAGCTCTTTGGTCGTGGGCGTGAACAACGGTTCAGGTAGTTCGCTGCCGAGTGCGAGTCCGGCCGGGATGCGGTGACCGAACACCTCACCAGTTCGTTGATATTCGGCAAAGGCGCTTCCTGCAAGGTACCCTCTGACCACGCACTCGACCTTGACCATGTCTGCACGCCGCACCACGCACGCACGGCCGCTCCACTCCGCTGGAAGTGCCGGGTAGATCCCTTTCGCGACCTGGCTCGGCATCAACTCGTCGAGGTAGTCGAACCAGAAATTGCTGAGCTGGGTCAGGACGATGCCCTTGTCCGGCACCCCTTGTCGCATCACGACGTCATAGGCGGATATCCGATCAGAAGCAACCATGACGAGACACGACGGGTCTTCGGTCACGAGGTACGAGTCCCGCACCTTTCCCCGGGAAACAAGCTCGTAGGTCAACGTGTCCGCTCCTCGATCCCATCGAGCGCACGAAAGACTTGTTCCACGTTTCGAAGCGAACTCGCGGGGTCCATCACCTGGGCAATTGTCTCGTCGTCAAGATTTACTTCGGGGTCATCGTTCAGGAGTTCACGAAAGCTTCGTCGCTCTTGCCACGCCTTCATGGCATTACGCTGCACGATTCGATACGCCTCGTCCCTTGAGAGACCACTTCGGACGAGGGAAAGAAGCACAGGTTGGGAGAACACTAGCCCATAGGACGACCAAAGATTCTCGTTCATACGATCCGGGTAGATCACCAGGGACCCAAGGAGTCCTTTGAAGCGCCGGGTGACATAGTGAGCGAGATGGAACGCATCTGGAACCACGATGCGCTCCACGGAGGAATGCGAGATGTCACGCTCGTGCCAGAGTGCGACATCCTCGAGCGAAGCCCCTAAGTATCCACGAAGCACTCGCGCCATCCCCGATAATCGCTCGGAAAGTATGGGGTTTCGTTTATGAGGCATGGCCGATGAGCCCTTTTGCCCTGAACCGAATGACTCTTCCACTTCACGCACCTCAGTACGCTGAAGGTGACGGATCTCCGTCGCGAAGCTCTCGATCGAGCTACCAAGCGAAGCAAGTGCATACATCACTTCGGCATGACGATCTCTCGCGACGACCTGGGTTGCCGGTGTTGGACGGAGCCCCACTCGATCGAGCACGGCCGCCTCAACTTGGGGATCGATGTTCGAATACGTACCCACTGCTCCCGATAGCTTCCCTACGGCCATCGTCTCGCGGGCACGGCGCAGACGTCCGAGGTCCCGCTCGAGCTGGAGCGCCCACAACGCAATCTTGGCGCCGAAAGTCGTCGGTTCGGCATGAATGCCATGGGTTCGCCCCACCATGACTGTGTGACGATGCTCGACGGCACGACCCGCAACCACGGCAATGGCTTCTCGAAGCTCAGCAATGACCGTGTCAAGCGCTTCGACCATCATCAACGAAAGGCCCGTATCAACGATGTCAGAAGAGGTCAAGCCGTAGTGGATCCAGCCACCTTCGGGCTGCCCAATGCGTTCTTGGACGACGTCGACGAATGCTGCAACATCATGATTGGTGATCGCCTCTCGACGGTCGACCTCGTCAATGAATGACTGGTCGACAACAGGCATCCTGGCTCGAGCTGACTCGGCGTGAGCCTTGGGAACCAGACCCCGCTCGACATACGCCTCGACCACGAGGATCTCCAGCTCCAACCATACCGAAAAACGGTGCGCATCCGAGAAGATCACGCGCATCTCAGGCGTTTCGTACCGACTAATCATAGAAATGCTCCGAAATTCGCATCAACTTTGAAGCGCCTTGAGACCAATATCGCGACGATAGAACATGCCGTCAAAGGAAATACGGTCACACGCGCGATAGGCCCGCTCGCGAGCTTGCAACAGCGTCTCTCCCTCAGCGCGAACGCTCAATACGCGGCCACCGTGGGACCAGAGCTCGCTCTTCGGAGACTCTTGTCTCGTGCCAGCGTGGAAAACGGTCACACCTTTGAGGCGATTGGCCTCACGAATTCCTTGAATCAGTCGATCTCCGTCGCTCTCCAAGGGATAACCCTTGGAAGCAATCGTCACGACAAGATTAGGGTGAGGGCTGATATCGAGTTCAGTGTCCATTCGCCCAAGCGCAGCGGAGTGAAGTAACTCACCGAGGCCCTTGGTAACCCTGGGAACGACTACCTGGGTCTCAGGATCGCCAAATCGTACGTTGAACTCCACTACCTTTGGACCTGAACGAGTGAGCATCATACCCGCATAGAGGACTCCCCGATAGTCGATCCCTCGACGGCGAAGCTCTCGGACCACGGGCTCAATGCTCTCCTCCACGACCTCTTGGATGACCGCTTCACTCGCCCAAGGAACTGGGGAATAGGCGCCCATTCCACCGGTGTTCGGTCCCAGGTCACCATCGAACGCACGCTTGAAATCCGTCGCGGGAGGCAACGCGACGATCGACTTGCCATCAGTCACTGCAAGCACGGATATCTCGGTACCGACGAGTGCCTCTTCAATCACTACGCGTTTGCCTGCGCCGCCAAATCGCTGTCCTGTGAGCTTGAGTTCGAGGTCCTCTTTCGCTTCATCAAGAGAGTCCGTGACGAGAACTCCCTTACCCGCCGCAAGTCCATCCGTCTTGATCACATACGGTCCGCCATGACTCTCGAGGTAACCGATGCCCTCCGCAAGCGACTCGATCACCACGAATCGGGCGGTCGGAACCCCCGCGTCCTGAAGCACTTGCTTCATGAATGCCTTCGAGCCTTCAAGCATCGCACCCTCCCTGGAGGGGCCAAACACGGCGCGCCCAGTCGCACGTAGACGATCGGCAAGACCGTCTACGAGAGGACCTTCTGGGCCAATCACGAAGAGATCGGCGTCGATCTCGAGCGGCTCACGCTCGGTAATCTCTGCACACTTGGCGATACCGGGATTACCCGGTGTCGCAATGATCTCATGTTCCTTGGAGAGCACCCAGGCGAGCGCGTGCTCACGTGCCCCCTGGCCGATGATCACGATCCTCACGGAAGGCTCACGAACTGATCGCGTTCCGGTCCAGTGCCAACAAGGGTGATCGGCACACCCACTTGCTCCTCGACGAACGCGAGATAACGACGGGCCTCATCGGGAAGGTCACCGAGCTTGCGAACAGACGAAATGTCGGTCTTCCAACCTGGAAACTCCTCGTAAACCGGCGTTGCCTTATGGAAGTCGGACTGATGGTAAGGCAAGAACTCGGTTCGCTCCCCTTCGATCTCGTACGCGACGGCTACCTTGATTCGATCGAAGGTATCGAGCACATCGAGCTTGGTGATCGCAATTTCGGATGCGGAGTTGATTTCCGCAGCATGACGCAAGAGCACGAGGTCGAACCAGCCCGTACGACGTCGGCGACCCGTGTTGGTTCCAAACTCTTGACCACGATCGACCAGTCGGTCACCGGATTCGTCGGTCAGCTCGGTGGGAAACGGCCCGGAACCTACGCGCGTCAGATACGCCTTCGCCACGCCAATGACCCGGTCGATCTGACGTGGTCCAAGCCCCGAGCCCGCGCATGCACCTCCTGCAGTGGGATTGGAGGAGGTCACAAATGGATAAGTGTCGTGGTCAAGATCGAGAAAGGTCGCTTGCTCGAAGGTGCGCAAGCGACCT
>JBMFXL010000167.1:0-4584 GCA_049964275.1 Acidimicrobiales bacterium
ACCGACTGCCCGATCATTGCTTCCGAGATCCGTCAGGCTGACGCTAAATTGAGCCCTGCACAGCGTCAGAAGGTCGAGTTCATCGCGATTGCGGCAAATCGACAGTTCTACTCTCAGGAGTCCGTCAAGCTCTTTAGCCAGCGCGAAGGGTTGGAGTCATTTCGTAACTGGCACTTCATGACCGGAACGCTGCCGGCGCTCGAGTCCACTTGGCGCTCCTATGGCGAGGTGGTTTCCATCGTGCCGGCGGGCCAGATGGCTCTTCATAGTGATGTCGCAGAGATCATTGACTCGACGGGCAACGTTCGGTGGATCGAGTTCACCGATCCGGGGGCCGGAACTGCTGCTACCGAGGCTTCCTTTGCGCAAATGTTCTTTCAGTACCTCAATCAGACGGTTGCGGCGAGTGCATAGGAACGGTTCGGTTACAGCTCTCCTCGGCGGGGTCGCGGTCGCCTCAGTCGCTCTGAGTGGATGTGGTGGTGCGGTTTCTGGCACGCAACATATGGGCACGCAGACGGCGCCAAGTGTGGGCGTCGCAGCGGCCTCCCTGGCGACCTCGGTCGAGATGCCAAATGCCGGTGTCTTCAGTGTGACGAAAGCCGATGGTTACTGGGAGTTGCTCGTGCGTCCCGCAGGTCAGCGCTCCTTCTCATTGATCACCCCTCCTGGCGTCGACTCGCGTCCTGGCATCGTGTTTTCGTCTGCGACGGCGACGAACACGCTCACGACGGGCTTCCGGGCTGCGTCTGAGCTCGGATACTCAGCGATCGAACAGTTCCTCGGCGGAGGCTCCTGGAGCTCCGCATTAGTGCCGAAGGGACTCATAGGCTCGGCCTCTGCACTCGCGGTCGGCACGTCAGGAAATCTGGTTGCAATCACGGGATCACCGACCGCGCCATGGGTCTATGAGGCGTCTTCGGGGGCGACCAATGCGATCTGGCACGCGGTGATCACCCCGAAAGACCTCCGTACCGCATCCGTATCGAAAGGCTGCGGACAGATAGGCCTTGATGGGGTGATCCGTGATGGTAACGGATTCCTCTTTGCCGTTGACTGTTCCGGTTCGATGATTCGGCTCGCCAAGGCATCATCGGCTGGAGTGCTCTCCCAAGTGGCGTCCGTTCCGATGAAGGGTGAGACTGCGTTCGTGGCGTTGTTGAACGCCGGTGGCCATCCAACGCTCGTGTGGTCGTCGGTTGCGCATCATCGCCGTGAGGTCGAGATCTCGACGTTGAGCGGTTCCTCCGTGTCGACGGTAGCTATCGAAATCGGACTCTCAGGGGGCTTGAGCGTGTCGGCTGACCTCGAGGGTGCCGTGTGCATCGATGTGAGTGCTTCGTCGACCTCGTCCGAGGTGCACTGCGCCACGCCTCATGGCTTCCTGCCACAGCTCGCTTCTCCACCTGCGGGTACTTCGTCGATCGCAGTGATGGCGGATGGTATCTTTGCGTTCCGACCGGTCAGGAACGCGATCAACATCTACCAACTTGCCTCTGTGACCGGCCATGGTTGGGCCCCTTACGAGCAGGTGAACTTGGGCCAGCTGGAGTCGGGCGGAACCGGCGGCTAGCGAACGAACGTAGTCGGTGGGCGAATTTGACCTCAGCGCTCGGATTGCGTGCGTGAATGAGAGAACGCTCGCCATTCGGCAATAGCGGAGGTTCGTCGGCGCTGTGCGCTCGCCGCTGAATGGTCGAGCCCTTGTCCTCGGCGATCGAGTTCGCTTGCGGTCCGTTGGCGGAGCTCGACAGGTTTTGCATCGTCGTATTTGAACTTCGCGCGTACATCCGTAATTTCGAGGCGGAGTCCGCGTATCCCGTTGAGAAGCGACCCATACGGAGGTGCTTCCGGGATGACCTCACCATGGTTGCCCTCGGGCTGGAAGGTCTCGAGCTGAGTCCGTAGAAGCTCCGCTTTTTCTTGTGGATCGTCGATGATCGTAGGACGACAGAAGAACTGTACCGCCGTGTAATAGCTCGTTGGTACACCGTTCCGCTCGTCCGTCCCCTCTGCTGCGCGCCAATAGCCAGGAATGAATGCGTAGTCACCCATCACCATGAGGCATACCTCTTGAGACGCTTCGAGGTGATTCCATGCAGGATTTGGTCGCGCAAGGTGCACGAGCAGCGTGTCGGCTCCCGGGGCAAGGACGAAGTGAGTTGGCACGAGCACCGGAGCGTGTTGAGGATCGATATTGTTTACGGCGAGGACGCCAAAAAGATCGGTAGTTGCGAGCCACCGTTGCCATTCGTCTGCCGAAATCGCACTGTCCCAGGGGTGGATAAGCACTGCATGCTCCCATTCGCGCTCGAGGTGTTCCTAGTGTAGAGGATCGAATGTACCCTCACGGGAAGATTCAGACCTGCCCAGGTCGGTCATTTGCCTGTTCTCAATCTGTAGACCGACAGCAGGTGATGTGGCAGATCACCGAGACCGACCTGGCCCCTTCGAACGACCCCTACCTACCCGTCTCTTGCATTCGAATACGCCCTTGGCTAGAGACCTCGGCGAGCCCGGATCACGTTGAGCGCCCCGCCCGCCTTGAACCATCCAACGTGCTCTTCGGACAAGGTGTGCTTGGCAGCGAAGGTGTCCGTGGAGCCGTCTGGGTGGTTGATGACACAGGTGACGTCTTTCCCTGGGGCAAGTTCGGCGAGCCCGCGAACGCTGATGGAGTCGTGTACTCCGATGCGGTCGTAGTCGGAGGGGTTCACGAACGTGAGGGGAAGGACACCTTGCTTCTTGAGGTTGGTCTCGTGGATCCGCGCGAAGGAGCGTGCAAGGATGACCTGTGCACCCATATAGCGAGGCTCGAGGGCAGCGTGCTCACGTGAGGAGCCCTCGCCGTAGTTCTCATCGCCTATCGCGATCCAGTGGATATGTGCATCCTTGTAGTGCTGCGCAATGTCGGGAAGGGACTCTTCGGCGTCATGCACGGTACAGTACCCGAATCCAGGCTTCTCGCTGAATGCGTTGTTGACCGAGAGGAAGAGGTTCTTCGAGATGTTCGTGAGGTGTCCTCGATACCTGAGCCATGGGCCGGCCGCGGAGATGTGGTCGGTCGTGCACTTACCGACCGCTTTCATGAGCACGGGAAGAGCTTCGAAGTCCTTGCCATCCCATGCGGGAAGGGGAGTGAGCGCTTCGAGGCGATCGGAGGTGGGATCGATGACGACGGTGACCCCACTCGGATCCTCTGGTGGTGCGAGAAATCCGGACTCTCCTGATGCAAAGCCCTGAGAGGGGAGCTCTTCGCCCACCGGGGGTGCAAGTACCGCTCCGTCGAGCGCATCAGTGAGTGGGTTGAAGTCCAAGGTGCCCGCAAGTGCGTACGCCACCACGGTCTCAGGCGAGCCAATGAAGGAGAGCGTCGATGCCAGGCCATCGTTGCGCTTGGGGAAGTTGCGGTTGTACGAACTCAAAATGGAGTTCACTTCACCCTCGTGTACATCGGTGCGCTTCCACTGTCCGATGCAGGGGCCACATGCGTTGGAAAGCACGGTCGCACCGATGGCTTCGAGGTCGGCAAGGAGGCCATCGCGGATGATGGTCTGATGCACGCGTTCTGAGCCAGGGGTGACCAGCAGGGGCACCTTAACCGAGAGACCGCGTGCTGCCGCTTGGCGAGCGACGTGCGCAGCACGTGAGATGTCCTCGTAGGAGGAGTTGGTGCACGACCCGACGAGGGTGTACGAAAGCGTGGTGGGCCAGTCGTTCGCCTTGGCGTCGGCGCCCATCTGTGAGACCGGTCGTGCAAGGTCAGGAGTATGAGGTCCCACGATGTGAGGCTCCAACGTATCGAGGTCGATCTCGATCACTTGGTCGTAGTAGCGAGCGGGGTCTGCCTCCACCTCGTCGTCGGCCTGGAGCATTGACGCGTGCGTATTCGCAAGGTCTGCAAGCTCGCTCCGACCCGTGCTCTTTAAATACGCCGCAGCGTGGCTGTCATAGGGGAAGAGCGAGCACGTGGCTCCGATCTCGGCGCCCATGTTGCAGATGGTTGCTTTCCCTGTCGTCGAGATACGACGGGCACCTGGGCCAAAGTACTCGACGATCGCGCCCGTACCGCCCTTCACTGTGAGGATCTGGGCGACCTTCAAGATGATGTCCTTGGGTGAGGTCCAGCCAGTCAGCGACCCAGTGAGTTTGATGCCGATGAGTTTCGGAAAGCGAAGCCCGAAGGGATCGCCGACCATGACATCGACGGCGTCTGCGCCTCCGACGCCGATAGCGACCATCCCGAGACCTCCGGCGTTGGGCGTGTGGGAGTCCGTACCGATCATCATGCCCCCCGGGAAGGCATACTGCTCAAGCACGACCTGGTGGATAATGCCTGAGCCGGGCTTCCAGAAGCCGATCCCATACTTGGCAGAGACCGTGCGCAAGAAGTCGTAGACCTCTCGATTAGTGATCTCGGCGTTCTTTAGGTCCTGGTCGGCGCCGAACTGCGCTTGGATCAAGTGATCGCAATGCACCGAGGTAGGGACCTGCACCTCGCTGAGGCCCGCCGTCATGAACTGGAGGAGTGCCATCTGAGCGGTGGCATCCTGCATGGCTACTCGATCGGGACGAAACTCGGAG
>JBMFXL010000168.1:0-4558 GCA_049964275.1 Acidimicrobiales bacterium
CGCTATGAAGACACATACACTGGCACCGAACTCTTGATCGTCGTACCTGCGTACAACGAAGCGGGTACGATCGCCGATCTCGCGCACGTACTTCCCTCGAGCGTGATGGGCCTCCGCACCAACACAGTGATCAGCGTGGACGGTGCCACCGACGACACTGCAGCGCGAGCCAAGGCGCAGGGCCTTCGGTGTGCGGTCGCACCAGTCAACCGGGGTCAAGGCGCGGCACTACGGGTCGGATACGAAATCGGCGTGCTCATTGGCGCGAAGTACATCGCGATCGTCGATGCTGACGGACAATGGGATCCTCAGTCGATCGAGGAGCTGGTGCGACCCCTCGTCGATGACGTCGCAGACTTCACACAGGGCTCGCGAGTGCTCGGCAGCACCCACGTCGGAGATCCCGTTCGAGATCTCGGGGTCAGCGTGTTCGCGCGACTGGTATCACTTCTCACCGGCCATCGCGTGACCGACACCTCGTCTGGGATCCGCGCTTTTCGTACGAGTCTCCTCGAGCACATTCGACTCGATGAGCCCCAGTATCAGTCCTCCGAACTCCTCATATCGGCGCTCTTCGCAGGTGCACGCCTTTTCGAGTTCCCAGTCGTGCTCTCGAAACGTCAACGAGGGAAGTCCAAGAAGGGCAACAATCTCAAATATGGCGCGAACTACTCCCGAGTCGTGCTGCGCACCTGGATCCGCGAGCGGCTCCTCTTTAGCCGATAGGTAGGACATGACCGCATTCTCGCGACGCCATGGGATCGCCATCGTGGTCGTTCTCAGTGCACTCGTCTTCTTCGTACCGCTGCTCTTCGGGGTCACCGTTGTGGCCGGTGACAATCTCAACCAGAACATCCCGCTCCGCCATCTCGCCGCGTCGGTGCTGTCCTCTGGACACCTGCCATTGTGGAACCCCTACTCATGGAGTGGAACACCCCTACTCGCAAGCTTCAACGAGGGCATCCTCTCCCCTCTCTCGTGGATCTTTGGCATCCTCCCAGCAAACGTCTCGTTCCTCATCGACATGTGGCTCACTTTCAGCGTCGCAGGAGTCGCATTCCTACTCCTCGCGTGTGAACTCGGCGCGAGCCCGTTCGCTTCATTCCTCGGTACGCTCGCATTTCTCTTCACCGGAGAGTTCACCTCGCAATGGACACATATGGACATGGTCCAAGGCATTGCCTTCGTGGTGCTCGCGGCCTACTTCGGCCTCAAGATGTTTCATGCGCCGACCACCAAATCTGCGATCGGATACACGCTCGGCATGGGCGTGAGCTTTGCATTCGTGATCGCGGCAGGTGCACCTGAAGCGATGTTGGACGGAACCTTCCTCCTCGCAGCGTTTCTCGGCGTCATTTTGTTCGACTCCGAGGAACTCCCACGATCGATAGGGCTGCTCCTCGTTGCCGCAGCGATCGCTCTGTTGTTGTCCGGGGCGCAGTGGATCCCAGGTCTCGCCTTCCAATCCCAGTCCACCCGTGCGAATCTTGGGCTCAAGTACTTCGAGGCGGGGCCGTGGGGACCCTATTTCCTTCCCACCTTCTTCATGCCCTTTTCCATGGGCAACTTCAATAACTTCGACCTCCCCACCTACTTCGGTTCCTACAACCTCGGCGAGATTTCCGCCTTCGTTCCTACCTTCGCTCTCTTCGGCGGTGTTTCTGCCATCGTCTCAGGACGGTTCTCGAGCTTTCGTCCAAAGTCCCGGTGGGCAATCCTCTCGATGTTCACCGTCGGTCTCATCTTGGCGCTCGGCTCCTACCTCGCTCCGCTTGAAGCAATCGAAGCACACATACCCCTTTATCACCTTCAGCGTCTTCCGTCTCGCAACATGTTCACCGTCGATCTCGCGATCTGTCTCGCATTTGCGTCCTCCTGGGATCCCCTCGTGCGCCGACGACGGTTGGATGGAGAAACTCGTCCGATCCGTCACCTCATTGCCCCGCTGATCGCTGCGGTGGTCTGCATTGCCTATGACGCCGCGCTCATCATCGCGCCCTCAAACGTCTTCCAGCTCTTCAAGGCGAGTTCCAACCCACGGGGCACCGCGTACGTGGCTCTCACGATCATGGCCGTCGTTGAAGGTCTCTTTGTCCTCATCACTGCGTACGCGTACGTCGTCCACCTCACTCGTCCATCGCGCAAGCTCGTCTTTGGCATCATGGCAATTTTCACCCTTCAAATACTCGACTTCGGCGGTCAGACCCTCTATTCGCAGACAGTTGGATACGGTCCTTACAATGACCCTTCCGCATTTGCGGCCTTCACCTCTCAGATAAGACCGGGCGAACGAGTTGCGTTCTTCGACCCGCGCCTCAAGTACTACGATGCCCTTCTCAGTGCAGGACTCCCCGAGCTCAATCTGTTCGCAGGAATCGGTTCGATCCAGGGCTACGCCTCCCTCGGACTTGGTGCCTACACCGGTCTCACCGACTCAAAGCCTCAGCTCAGCTTCAATCCCTATCTGATCAACGGCTACGCGCACCATCGGCTCGACCTCGACGTCGTGTACTCGGGTCCCGCCTACTTCCTCACGCGAGTTGGACCCACAGGGAAGGCAGTTCCCTTGCCCGCAAATCGTTACCAGGGGACACTGCCGAGCCCAAGGACCGCCCCAGCAGGCCAGGTCGTCAACCGCTCCATCTACCTCGGTGGCGAGGTTTCCGTCTCCTATGTCACACTCGCGGTGCCTACAAACGTGTCACTAGGCTGCGTGCATTCGGTGTCAGTCACAGGCGCCCAGGGTACCGTGCCACTACCCGCACGGTCGATCGATCAGAGCACGCACACGGTCGTCTTCCAGGCGACCGGCACGGTTCCTCAAGGAGTCGCACTACGCATCACCTCGTGCGGGAGCATTCCCTCGGTCAACGGTGCTCCGGCGGTACCCATTGATGTGGCGACGCCGTCAACCCTCTATGCACTCAATGGTTACCTTGCACACGTGATCACGCCCGCGCTCTGGAGCTACTCCACCATCCGCTATCACATCAGCATCTTCACGGCTCGACAACTGATTACCTCGCCGGTTCAGGTGCCTGCCGGAATCCAAGTCAGGGCGTTCCATTCGAGTGCGAACGGCACGCTCTCACTCGAAGTACGTGCATCTCATCGATTCACCCTGCTTCGTAACGAGGCCTATGCCAAGGATTGGTTTGCGCTTGTCACCATCCACGGAGCTACGCAAAGAATTCCCGTTGGCCAGGATCGCGCGCTTCAGGCCGTCTCTCTACCAGGCGGCGACTACCACGTCACCTTCGTCTATCAACCCACCTCGGTCGCCAAAGGCCTCATCGCATCAGGCCTCGGCGTCATCCTCACTGCGATTGGGTTATGGTACGTGTTCGCGGATATACGGCGTGAATCATCGAGTTGGATCTCGCCTACACGTCGATCAGTTCGTCGCCCTGCGCGGATCCGTCTCTGAAGAGGACGCGGTCGAGGAAGAGGAACTTGAGCACCCAGAGCACCGCAAAGGAACCGAAGTAGGCGCCATCGACCCAGAGAACGCGAAGGTTACGAGAAGCACCGATAAACGTCGAGTGCGAATTCGCAAAGTCTGCAGCCCAAGTGGAAAACACGAGACCGATGACGGCCATGATGAGATAGGGAATGACCTCGCTACGAAGCGATGACTTCGTGCGGCGCTGCCAGGCCCAATGTCGGTTCATAAAGTAGCTCGGAACTGCGCCCGCGAGGGTCGCCACAATGGAAGACGTCCGTGAATCGAAGAAGAACCTGAAGCCGACCACGAACACGATCTGAGAGATCACCGCTGAAACGCCAGAGCCTACGGCGTATTTGAAGAGCTTCTTGAATACTGGGCGCTCCGCTATTCGACGCCCAAAATCAGCAATCTCGCTCAAGCAGACCTGACCTTTTCTCGTGGTAGTGAACCAAGTCTAGCGATCGCCCTAGAGGCGATGGCATCACCATGTGACCGCTAGCCTTGAGAAGTTGCAATGTCCACGACCAAAGGAGTTCATGTGGCTGAAAGACTGCTCATCACTGGAGGGTCGGGTTTCATCGGTCATCACGTCGTCGACCTCGCCCGCGCCAAAGGTTACGACGTGATCGTGATCGATCACAATCCCCCGCTCAGGGATGACGTGGAGCACGTCCAAGGTGCCGTCGAGGACCCCGCAACCTGGGACAAGGTCGAGGAACCCTCAAGGATCGATGGTATCGTCCACCTTGCAGCCAAGACCTCGGTGCTTCGGTCGGTAGAAGCGCCAGAGGAGACCTTCGACTCCAATGTCGTTGGCACCCAACGCGCGCTCGAGTTCGCGCGGGTTCACAATGTGCCATCCCTTGCCGCCGCGTCGACGAACGCGGTCGTAGGGAACACCGAGGACGAAGACATCAACGATCGTACGCCTCTCGCGCCCCTCACCCCTTACGGTGCAACCAAAGCGGCTGGCGAGATGCTCGCCTCCGCGTACCACCACTCTTATCACATCGCCACCGCGATGATCCGACTCACCAATGTGTACGGTCCCGAGATGTGGGCCAAGGACTCCGTGATTCCACGCCTCTTCCGCACTGCAGCAGGTATTAC
>JBMFXL010000169.1:0-4553 GCA_049964275.1 Acidimicrobiales bacterium
CTCGGAGGAGCTGCCGTTAGTCGGAGGCGACGAATCGATCGACTTCGCAACCCGACGTCGCTTGAGCGCATCCTGGACGGTCGGGATGACGCCTCTAGGCATCCAGAACATCACTCCGAGGAAGACGACCCCGTACACGATGAGGTAGATATCGACATTGGAGAGATACAGATTCAGATACTGTTGCACCGATTCCAGGACCAACCCACCAAGCAGTGGCCCAATCAGTGTTCCAAGTCCGCCCACCAGGGTCATCAATGCCCAGGAGAGATCAAAGAGGGGATTGAATACCGTTTGGGGATAAACCTGGCCGATCAGAAACGCCCACAGGGCACCAATCATCCCAACAGGGAACGCCGAGATAACGAAGGCCGACAACTTGACTCGCCACACCGGCACTCCGAGACCTCGAGCACGGTCCTCGTCGTCCCGAATGGACATGAGCTGAAGTCCGAAGGACGAGCGACGAATGACCCAGTACATCAGCACGGTGAATCCGAGCACGATCGCTGCAGCGTAGTAGTACGGATTGTTGAACGTCGCCGCATCCCAATTGTTCGGCCCTGGCACCTGAATACCAGTCGCTCCTTGGGTGAAGTTGAGGTTGAACGCCAACAATTGAAATACGAAGAAGAACCCAATCGTGATCACCACGAAAGTATGCCGGCGAGTCCGAAGCGCGATTGCCCCGATCGCCAAGGCGAACACCATCGCGACCACCCCCGCTACCGGAAGCAACCAGAAGAGACTCGACGTACCCTGCATGTTGAAGTGCGTGGTGATCAGCGCGAACGCGTACGCGCCGACCCCAAAGAAGATCGCGTGCCCAAGGGAGAAGTAACCCGATGAGCCTGCGAATCCGTTCCATGCGCTCGACGTCGTCATATACATGAGCGCGAAGATCGCGATATCAGTCACCGATGGATTCGTAAACACAAGTGGGAATACGACGATCACAAGGATGGCCACGATCGTCGCGACGATCTTCCATCTCGAGGCTAAAAGCACCTTATTTTTCACCACGCTCACTACTGCGCCCTCACTGCTCGTTGACCAAAGAGCCCAGTCGGACGTACGGCGAGCACGACCACGAGCACTGCATAGAACACCAACGTCGCCCATGTTGGGGACCAGAAGGTCGAGACAAGTGCCTCGACGACCAGCATCAACACCGAGGCCGCCATCGCTCCTCCGATACTTCCCATTCCGCCGAGAATGACGATGGTAAGCAGTCGAGAGATGAGATCGGCACTCGAGTTCGAGTTGAACGACGTGGTTGCGCCAAACACCATCCCACCAGCAGCGGTGACTGCGACACCGATCCCGAACGTGATGGCCGCTACGCGATTGACATCGATCCCGATGAGTCGCGCGGCCATCTTGTTCTGCGTCGAGGCACGCAAGGTGCGGCCGAACTCGGTTCGATACAAGATGACGAAGATCGCTCCGAGCAATACCACCGCAAGGATGAACCCAAACACATAGATGTAAGGAAGGTAGAACCCGAAGACATGCAGCGACTTGTTGGTATACCACGCTGAGAGCTGCTGGTAGTTGGGCCCAAAGATCAAGTCGATCGCACCTTCAAGAATGATCGATACTGCGTACGTCACGAGGATCGACATGGAGACCTTTTCACGGTCTCCAAGTCGACGCATCAGTCCCCACTGGATACCGACCCCAAGGACGAACATCAACGGAATCGTGATGATCAGACCAAGGAACAAGTCGATACCCAGATGCACCGAGAGGACGTAACTAAGGTACGCACCCACAACGACCAGGATGCCCTGAGCGATGTTGATGACCTCCATCACACCGAAGATCAGAGTGAGGCCCGCCGCCATGAGCGCGTACACACTACCCGTAAGCACACCATCGATGACGGCGCGCAGCAATGATGTGCCCATGGTCTATGCGCCCCAGTTCGGCTTCGGGAACAACAGACCAGAAGATCCGGCATCGCCAAGCGGGAGTACCTGCTTGAAGGTGCCGTTGACCCACTCGAATCCGAACATGAGTGCCGCCGTGTTCTCGCCGAGCGAGTTGAACTTCACGTTGCCCTGAACGGATGAGAATGTAGTCCCACTATGGAGATACTTGATGATCTTCGCCTGATTCGTGCCACCCGTGTGACGTATTGCATCTGCGGCAATCTGGCCAACCGAGTAGGCCTCCGCGATATCAGCACTGATCTGAGATGCAGAGCCTCCGTACTTCGCCAGGTACGCCTTCACCATCGCCTGGGATCCTGGGGTCTTCGCACCGGGATACCAGGTGTTCGGTACCATCACGCCATTGGCATTGGACTTCCCAACCGCGGTCAAGAATGCCTGACCCTGGTCAGGTCCACCTGTGGCGATGAAAGCCTTCGGGTTGTAGTGCTGTTGGGCGAAGTCCTGGATGAATGCCGACACCGTGGGGACGTCGACCGATCCGAGGATCACGATCTGAGCATTGGAGGCCGCTACCTGGCTCGCGATTGGCGTGAAGTCGGTGACTTCAGACCCGAACGCCTTCGAGTACACCGTCTTGACGCCGGCCTTTTGAAGGATCTTTTGCGCAAGCACGACCTGTGGCTGCGTGAATGGATCATTCGAGGTCGGATATGCTGCCGTTTTTGGTCGCTCGCTCGCAGGAAGCTTAGCAATCCAATTGGCGAATGGGACGAGTGCGTCAGCAACAGGCGCCGACACATCGAACACGTTGTGGAGCCCCTGTTGGAACACCGATGGTCCTCCACCGGCACCTTCGATCATGGCGTAGCCGTATCGATTGGCGATTCGCGCAGACGGAATGGTCAGCAGCGTCGAGAACGGACCGAACACCATGTTGACATGGTCTGCCGTAATAAGTTGCTGGTAGTCGGTGGTCGCCTGTGCAGGATCAGAGTTATCGGAGATGATCTTGAGCTGCACTTTGCGGCCAAGAATCCCGCCATTGGCATTCACATTGGACTGCCACAGCTTGTAGCCCTGCTCGAACGCGATGCCATCAGCAGAGAAGTCACCCGTGAGAGGTAGCGATACGCCAATCACGATCGGTGATTTGTTCGAAGAGCTCGCGCTCGCTGCGGTTGACCCGCACGCGGCCAGAAGACTGGTCGCCGTGAGCCCCACACCGCCCAACTTCAAGATTCGGGAATGTGCGCGCACTTTCCCCCCAATAGTTCCCAGTTTGCCCACTAAGTCCCCCTCGTGGTCTCTTCACTTCGTGACATTTGTCGCGAAGTACATTTTTGCTCCTGTTATTCGTCCCGACCCAAACCAGTCAACGGGACGTTCCCCTATGAATGAGCGTCGTCACCTTCCGATGCACTACCTCCTTAGAGTCCATCCGTTACGTCCGACCGCTCACTCTCCAGCTTCATGCCCGCCGAGCGCGCCTGAAGGAGGAGAAGTGTGGCGAAGTCTTCATCCCCGAAGCCTTCTCCGATGAGCGATTGCACGAGTTGATGCACCAGCCCGGCTACCGGCATCGGGACCTCAAGGGCCCTCGCTTCGCTCAGCCCTAGATCGAAGTCCTTGCGAAGGAGCTTCGAGGTGAAAGTCGGATGAAAATCCAGGTTCACAAAAGCTGGCACCTTGTACCGAGAGAACATCGAGCCCATGACACTCTTGTTTAGGTACTCAAGGAAGATCTCACGACTTACGCCGCCCTTCTCTGCAAGAGTGGTGACCTCTGCCATCGATTGCGTGACCACACCGAGGAAGAGATTGTGACACAGCTTTACCAGCCGCGCGAGTTCGCCCTCGCCTACGTAGGTCGAGCCAGCACCGATGGCATTCAGAAGTGGTTCGACAAATTGGAATGCTTCATGGGGACCCGACACGGCCATCGTGAGCTTCCCTGCTGCGGCGACACGCGGATTTCCGCTGACGGGACATGCAAGAAGCGCGGAGCCCCGTTCCGTTGCCACATCACGGACGCGCTGGGACGACTCCGTGGAGACCGTCGTCACGTCAACGATCACCTTCGGCACCGTGTCTTGGGAGAGGATCCCGTTGGAACCCAATGTCACTTCAAGGAAGTCATCAGATGAGGCGACGCTGATAAAGACGACCTCCCGATCTGCGAGTTCAGCGACGGTATCGGCCGCCTTGGCACCTTCGGCGACCAGCGAGTCCAGCTTTGAACGAGTACGGTTGTACACCGCGACGTCGTATCCAGCCTTGACGAGTCGCAAAATCATCTGACTGCCCATGCGACCCGCGCCTACGAACCCCACTTTCGCATTGGTGTCAACGACTCCAAGACTCACTTCGTACGCCTTTCCCCTTGTTCGGCACCGCGAGCGGTGCCTTGCTATCGAAGGAATGTACACCATAGCTGCAACCGAGTGCAAGATCACTCAGAACAATTTTACCTCGGTGCACTTGACGCCATTATCCCAGTTCACATCATGTTTTCTGGAGATGTCGGGGCGAGAACCTAAATAAAATCCCCCGATTAGGGGATCTCTCGCTCGACCAACTCGGAGGATCGGAACCACCGCTCCTCGTGAGCTCTCCGTGAGTCGGCGATGAGGACGAATTCATGCTTGCGAGACATTT
>JBMFXL010000170.1:0-4551 GCA_049964275.1 Acidimicrobiales bacterium
CAGGCGGTCTCGGCGATACTCCAGGCGAATCCGAGTCTCAATCTGATCGTTGGATCTGATCAGAGCATCGAAGGTGCGATGGCTGCGCTTAAATCGGCGAACAAGTCGAATGTGGCACTCGTTGGCTTCGGCGCGAGTGCTGCGGGAATCGCAGGCGTCCAATCGGGCGCGATCTTCTCCGATGTCGCGCAGGCACCTGCGACCGAAGGGCAAGAGGGTATGGCTGCGCTCATTCGGGCTATCAAGTCGAATGTCAACTCGGGAGCAATTGACCCGGTCGCCAAATTCCCCGATCACGGGGTCGTGACCAAGGCCAACGCATCAAGCTTCACAGGCGAATGGCCAGGCTAGACCTTCGGGTGTCCCAGGCTCAGAGATTCGGTAGTGCTTTGTGGCGGACTCGGTAATGGCGGACGTGTCACCACCAGGTGACGGCAGGTCGCCCACACGTGGTGGGGGCGAGATCGAGGTCGTCGGGGTGTCAAAGCATTTTGGCGGTGCCCCTGCGCTTGTAGACGTGTCGGTAACCTTCGTCCCTGGCACCGTTCACGCCCTCGTCGGTGAGAACGGTGCGGGAAAGTCGACACTGGGGAAGCTCCTGTCGGGGGTCCACCTTCCTGACGACGGTGAGATCCGAATCTCTGGTGTGCCGATGGCACTACGGTCTCCCAGAGAAGCGCTCCAGCACGGGATCGTGACGATTGCCCAAGAGCTCTCGATCGTTCCCGGACTCTCTGTCGCTGAGAACGTCTTCCTCGGCGCTGCGCCAAGTCGGAGCGGGTTTGTGCAGAGTCGAGAGTTGCGCCGACGCTATGTCGAGCTATCGGAACGGCTTGGTTTCGCCGTGCCTGCTGATGCCATGGCGGGTGGCCTTCGAACGGCGGATCAACAAAAGATCGAGATCATGCGGGCGTTGGCGCGCAATGCATCGGTGGTCATTATGGACGAACCGACCGCCGCGCTCGCTCAGCACGAGGCGACCGCGCTCCACTCGGTGATTCGGTCTCTCGCTGATGGAGGTAAGACCGTTATCCTCATCTCGCATTTTCTCTCCGAGGTGCTTGAACTCTCAGATCGTGTGACCGTCCTTCGTGATGGCCGGCATGTCCGCACCGTCGCTGCACGCGAGGTAGATGAGGCGGATCTGATCGAGTCGATGCTTGGCCGACCCCTCGGTGCTGCGTACCCGGAGAAGCGCATCGCCCCACCTGGGGCGCCGGTACTCCTTCGAGTGAGTGACCTGTCTGCTCCCCAGGTCCACGGTGTATCCCTCGAGGTTCATTCAGGTGAGATTCTTGGAATTGCTGGCCTCGTTGGAGCTGGTCGATCAGAGTTTGCAAGGGCGGCATTCCGCGACGTCAAGGCGTTCGCAGGCTCCGTGGAGATTGGCGGTATGCCCCTCAAGGGTGCCCATCCAAAGAGTGCGATTCGCCAAGGAATGGTGCTGATTCCCGAGTCGCGGAAGGAGCTCGGACTTCTCGTTGATCGCCCGGTAAGGGAAAATATTTCCCTTGCACAACTGCGCACAGTCAGTCGCAAGGGATGGATCGCTCGCGACAGGGAACGCTCGGTGGTCCACGAACTGATGTCGCGCGTCAAGGTAAAAGCTGCCGACATCAACCTGCCTGTGGCCGCGCTCTCGGGCGGTAATCAGCAAAAGCTGCTGTTCGCGAGGGCTATTCTCTGTGGCCCTCAGATACTGATCGCGGACGAGCCGACACGTGGTGTCGACGTGGGCTCGAAGCGCGCAATTTACGACCTCCTCGTGGAGTTGGCCGCGTCGGGCATGGCGATCATCGTGATCTCTTCCGAGCTCGAAGAGATCCTCGGTCTTTCACATCGTGTGCTCGTGATGCGTGGTGGAAGCGTCGTTCGAGAGCTACGTGGTGAAGAGATGACCGAGCACGCGGTGTTGGAAGCTGCGTTTTCTGGGGTTGAGATAAAGAAGGAAGGTACGGCGGAGTGAGCGCTGGATTGACGACTCCCGGTCAGGTCGACAACGGTGAGAGAGGTGGAACGGAGCCGCAGAGGAGCCGTGTAGCGGGTCTGCTTCGGTCATGGAGGATGGCGGGGATCTTCATACCGTTTTTGCTCTTGTTCATCGTGCTCTCGATTGCAAGTAGCCCGTTCCTTCACACCTCAAACTTGATCAATATTGCTGATCAGCAAGCATCGACGCTTATCATCGCTGCAGCTGGGACACTCGTGCTCGTGTCAGGGGGGATCGATCTCTCGGTTGGTGCGACCTACGGGCTTACCGGCGTGGTCGCTGCGCAGATCGCCGAACATCACTCCTCCGTGGAAGCGATCATTGTTGGACTGGCACTCGGCATACTGATCGGTCTTGTCAACGGGGTGATCGTTGCCGTCTTCAAGATCAACGCGCTTATCACGACGCTTGCAATGTCATTTGTCATCACGGGAGTCGCGTCGCGACTCACGAGTGGCAACCTGATCGTGCTCCCGTCGACATCGAGCTTTGGCAGTTTTGCGCAGTCGATGCTTCTTGGACTCCCAAGTGCCGTCTGGATGGCCATAGTCGTCGTGGTGCTCTTGGCACTCGTACTCTCTCGAACGGTGACAGGTCGATACCTCATTGCATCGGGAGGCAATGCGGAAGCGGCGCGGCTCGCAGGTGTCCAGGTGAACTGGGTAAGAATCCTCGCGTTCGTACTCTCGGGAGGCGCTGCGGCACTTGGCGGCATCATTGACGGATCACGCTTTCTGAGTGTCGAGGCGACCTCCGGGGGCGCGACATTGGCGTTCACCGTGCTCGCTGCCATCGTGGTCGGCGGGACCTCCATCGCTGGTGGGGAAGGCTCGGTGGTGCGAACGACCATCGGAGTGCTCTTCATTGCATTGATTGGGAACGGATTTGACCTTCTCGGGCTGAACCCGCTCTACCAGCAAGTCGCACTAGGCATCATTCTTCTTGTCGCAGTGGGTGTCGACGTGTGGGCACGTCACCGCCGACGATAGCCAGCGCACGCGTACTCATGCGTCGTGGTCTCTTTTGGTGGGACTCAACGTGGAAGGGGATGGGTGATGAGAGATGTTGATCAGCCGGTGAGCATCGCGTACTGGCTTGAACGCGGTGATGGTTGGTTCTTTTCGCCTGAGACAGGGCGAAGGCGCGTCTCTCCAAGCTCGCGAGCGATCTGGGCCCCTTCGTGTCCCAATTGGAGCACCCCAATCATTGGTGAGCGAGTGGCTTTCGATTGATTGAGGGCGATGTCACTTGACGGGGAGACCGCCTGCCTGCTCGGTGAGCCTCAGTGTCGACACAGAGGCCCAAAAATACGAAATCACGCAGGCACCATGTGGCCTGCGTGAAATCGCGTAAAGACCTGACGAGGTACGAGCTACTCGGCGGTTGCTTGAAGCGCCTTGAGAAGACGAGACTTCCGTCGAGCCGCCTGGTTCTTGTGGATGATTCCCTTTTGTGCAGCCTTATCAAGCTTCTTGATCGCGAGGGCGAGAGCGGCTTGCGTTGCCTCTTCGGTCTCCGCGTCGAATACGTGCTTGACTCGGGTCTTGAGCTCGGAACGGACCGACTTGTTACGGACGCGACGGCGCTCATTCTGACGGTTGCGCTTGATTTGGCT
This sequence comes from Acidimicrobiales bacterium, assembly GCA_049964275.1. Taxonomy (GTDB): domain Bacteria; phylum Actinomycetota; class Acidimicrobiia; order Acidimicrobiales; family Acidimicrobiaceae; genus JAJYZP01. The sequence continues at coordinate 3,606 of JBMFXL010000170.1, forward strand.
CTTGATGTTTGCCACGTGGTAAACCTTTTTGTCTGCGGCTACTACGCCGCGCTCGTTAGGACAACAGTTCGTAGAGTCTAGAGCGACTCAGGGTAAAACTCCCTCACCCGCATAAGCTTTTACGTCTCATGTCATCACAGGACCGCATACGCAATCTCTCCATCATCGCGCATATCGATCACGGGAAGTCGACGCTCTCCGACCGCATCCTTGAGCTTACCGGGGCGGTCGATCCGAGGGAGATGCGAGAACAGTATCTCGACTCCATGGATATCGAGCGGGAGCGCGGCATCACGATCAAAGCGCAGAACGTGCGGGTTCACTGGAATGACCACGTACTCCATCTCATCGATACCCCTGGACACGTGGACTTCGGCTACGAAGTGAGCCGGTCGCTCGCTGCGTGCGAAGGTGTGGTGTTGGTGGTCGATGCCTCACAGGGCATCGAGGCACAGACCCTCGCCAACTGCTACCTCGCGCTCGAGCACGACCTCGAGATCGTGGCTGCACTCAATAAGATTGACCTCCCAGCAGCAGATCCCGATCGGTACGCACTCGAGATCGAGCAGGTCCTCGGCATCCCGGCCGAGTCCATCCTGCGAATCTCCGCGAAAACGGGAGAGGGGGTGGCCGCGCTCCTCGATGCGATTGTTGAAAGAATCCCGCCTCCAAAGGGCAATCCCGCTGAGCCCCTTCAAGCCTTGATCTTCGACTCCTACTACGACCAGTATCGGGGAGTCATCTCCTCGTTGCGTGTGGTCAACGGGACGCTTCAGGCACATACGAGGGTGCGTTTCATGCAGGCAGGGGCCGTGCATGAGGCGGAGGAGATCGGTGTTCGGCTACCAGTTCCGCAACCGGTGGACGCACTCGGTCCTGGCGAGGTTGGCTATCTCATTGCGGGCATCAAAGACGTGGGCGAGGCCCGCTCAGGAGAGACGGTCAC
>JBMFXL010000171.1:0-4551 GCA_049964275.1 Acidimicrobiales bacterium
CTCGGAATCTCAACGAACAGCACCCCCGGATCCCCTCCCCGGGGGTGCTGTGTTGTGGGGCTCGCTCTCGGACCCGAGAGAAGGGACCTACCTCAACGTCCAGCGACGCTCATGACGCTGCCTAGCCGTTGACCGTCGACATGTCGGGATAACGTTCTCCTGCGGTGATCCCGAAGGGAAATGCCTGGTCGAGCTCTTCGATGTCGGTGTGGTCCAAGACCACAGAGGTCGCCGCGATATTCTCTGCGAGCCGGGATGTGCTCCGTGTGCCGGGGATTGGAACGATGTCGGAGCCTTGAGCGAGGAGCCACGCGATCGCGATCTGTGATGGCGCGACGCCCTTGCGCTCGGCGATTCGTTGGACCTCGGTGACGAGCGTGAGGTTCTTGTCGAAGTTTTCCTCCGAAAAGCGTGGATGACGACGTCGTGAGTCGTCCGGAGCGAGGTCGGAGAGCGCGGTGATCTGCCCAGAAAGGAATCCGCGACCAAGGGGGCTGTACGCCACGAACCCTATGCCGAGCTCTCGAGTGGTAGCGAGCACCTCGAGCTCTGGGTCCCTTGTCCAGAGCGAATACTCCGTTTGAAGCGCGGTGATCGGATGAACGTCATGGGCGCGACGGATGGTCGCCGCTGATGCCTCTGAAAGTCCGATGTAGCGCACCTTGCCCTCATTGACCAGCTCTGCCATCGCGCCGACGGTCTCCTCTATCGGGACGCTGCGATCCACGCGATGTTGGTAGTAAAGGTCGATGACATCGACACCAAGCCGTGCGAGGGAGGCCTCACAGCTTTTGCGCACGTACTCCGCATCTCCCCTGATTCCGAGAAATGCCCCCTTTTCGTCACGGACGTTGCCGAACTTGGTTGCAATCACGACCTCGTCTCTTCGATCGGCGATCGCCCGTCCCACGAGTCGCTCGTTGGTGAACGGACCGTACATGTCGGCCGTGTCGAGGAAGTTCACCCCTCCATCAATCGCGGCATGGATGGTGCGAATCGACGCCTCTTCGTCGGAGGCTCCGTAGAAGTCCGACATCCCCATGCAGCCGAGACCAATTCGTGAAACCCTGAGACCTTGCGTACCAAGTGCGACCTGTTCCATGTGAACTCCTTTGTTGAGGGGAGTGAGCGAGGAGAGAATCCCTCCCGAGCTCGATGCGCCTGCGCGCTCATGAGCGGTCATCGCACACTTATGGCGGGGCGGATCGACCTTCACCCTAGTCGGTCGTAGCTTGGCGCACCAAGGTGACCGACTAGGGCTCCTTGGACTCCTGCGCCTGTTGAGGGGAGTCATCTTTCGTGGAGGTGGGTCGCAGCGTGTTCCGTGCTTTCTCGAGCCGTGTCTTGGCTCCGACGTCGAGTTTGTCCAGCGCAATGGTCCAAAGCGTAGTGTCGGTGAGAAGGTCTACGATGTGGACGATGTTGTCCGCCTCATGGGCCTTCAGTGCATTGGGTGTGCGATCCTGGCTCAATTCCATGGGACCTGAAGCCTGCGAGGTAGGTGCCTTCGCATCGAGATGATACGCCTCTTGGAGGTACTCGAACTGATTCCACAGTACGCGTCCGACCACCTGTTCGGAGTGTGGGGGAAGGAGCTTGTGCCGTATCATGAGCTCGAGGCTGGCGAGTCCAATGCTCCGCTTCTGGGTTCCCCCGGTCAGTGAATCAAGCGCGCGTTCAAGTGCATCGAACTTCCACCTCGCGTGTGCTCGGTGGTCTTGATAGTACACAAGGCCTACTGGGGTGAATGCGCCGACGATGACCCCTATGAAACCAGAGGTGAGGACCGAGATACTCATGGGACCTCCTTGGTGAGCACCCAGACGTATCTTGGCACTCGTTGACTCGCCAGGTGATCTGAGCACTCGTATTTTTGAGGCCAACCGTGCCGAGTACTGGCGTTTGGCCCACACATGCAATACCGTGAGAGCACAGAGGGTGACCCTAGGGAAGGATGATTGCTCATGCCCCGCGCAACGCTACGGCCAGGACTCACTCATGAGTTTCGCTACCGGGTACCAAAAGAGCACACGGTCCCATACCTTTATCCAGAGGCAGAGGCCTTCCAAGACATGCCGGAGGTGTTCGCTACCGGCTTCATGGTGGGTCTCTTGGAATGGACCTGTGTGCAGCTCCTCATGGAGCATCTTGACTGGCCCGACGAACAGTCGTTGGGAACCCTCGTCGAGTGCACCCATGAAGCTGCGACGCCTCCTGGACTCGAGGTGACGGTCAATGCGACGCTCGTGGAGGTAGACGGACGGAGGCTGCGGTTCGATCTTTGGGCTCACGACGGGGTCGACACGATCTCACGCGGGTCACATGAGCGAATGATCGTGGATCGCGCTCGGTTTCTGTCGAGGGTGCAGACGAAGGCAGACTCAGCTCGAGAGGCCTAATCCGTCCTAGGGGACGAAGATCCCCGCCTCGTGCTACTTCTTCTCGAGTGCGATGACGAGCAGACCTCCGATGAGGCCGAGGTTCTTGAGCACCTGAATCCGGTGGCTCTTCTTCATCGCGGGATCCTCTGTTTTCCAGAACGCATGACCGGCGATGGTCGTGGGGATGAGAGATGCAATGAGACCCGTGGCCGCAAGGCGAGGAAGGATCCCGAGCGCGAGCGCGATGCCGCCGACGGCCATGGCTGCGCCATTCGCCCGTACGGCGAGTTCGGGCTTTGGCACACCGAGATCGGCGGCAAGTTGCACGCGCATGCCCGGCTCTGCTGCCGCCTCGTATCCGAGCCAGATGAAGGGGGCAGCGAGGGCGTATCGTCCGGCACGGGTAGCAAGCTTCATGTCGTTGACTCCTTCCAGGTGGGCTTGCATTGGCAATCCACGTCGCGATATCGGTGGGTACACCGCGCTGCATGCAATCTATTCGCTTCCATGGAACCTTCCCCTGGTCCGCTTCGTCTGGATAGGTAGCGATGTGATCGGTGCACATCGGAGAGGAGTGGTAGCGTGCGAGTAGGTAGCTGTCGAGGAATGATCGTTGGACTCGGTATGTCAGCCGTCCTTCTCACAGCGTGCCAATCGGGATCGACCACCTTGCAGGCGAGTGGATCGACTACCTCTGGATCAGGGAGTGCCCTAGGTTCCTCCTCGCCATCACCGTCGTCCTCGTCCTCGTCCTCGTCTTCGGTTTCTGGCTCTGGGGCGAACGCCCCGACGACCTCCACCACGAGTGCAGCACCGCCGCTGCTCGTGATCCGCGCCGCCAATGGAGCGGTCTCGTACTCGGGTCGTATGCCCTTGAGCATTGGGTTCAGCGCTGACTCGACCAACGTGATCACCCATCTGAGCTGGAGTTCTTGGAGTCAGAGTGGTGCAGTGGGGAACGGCACGTTCGAGCACAACAACTGCGTGCCGAACTGTGCACAGGGCACCATCACTCCTGAGGCTGCAACGGTGACACTCGACGTGCCCGAAGATGGGCATTTCACCACGATGACCGAGACGATCGGCACCACGAAGGAGAGTTTTGATTACCCTGCGAACTGGGCGCTGAGCGCGTCGTAGCGTCAGGTGGTGAGGGATATCTCGGGCACGTTGCCTCGAAGGTGGCAAATGGCGGGCGGAGTGGATGCGCGATGACCGGACGGTGGACGCGTAGGGATGTCACCCGCCGACGTCGTGGCCGACGAAGCGGGCGCAGTGTTTCCGATCATGCGATTGAGTCGTTCGTAGCGGACTCCGGTCGCTCCCTTTTCCGACTCGCAGTAGTGCTGAGCGCCGATGTCACCATGGGGGAGGACCTCTATCAAGAGACACTGCTTCGTCTCGCAACGAGGTGGGAGACGATCGATGAGCCGCTTGCGTGGTCGAGGCGTGTAATGCGTAATCTTGCGTTCGATCGATACCGCGCCAACGTACGGCGGCTGAGGGAGGTCGAGGCGGGAGAGGGCGAACGACAGGTGGATCAACGGACAGTTGGATCCTTTGAGGCAGTCGAGGTTCGGGACACCGTACTCGAGGCGTTGGGTGATCTCAATGAGACCCAGCGAGCGGTGATCGCCCTCCGCTTCTTGGACGATCGAAGCGAAGCAGAGGTGGCCGAAATGCTCTCATTGCCGATTGGGACGGTGAAGAGCAATACCGCTCGTGCAGTCGGGATACTGAGGAACCATCCTCGATTGCAGCATCTCTTCCCCGATAGCGAGGCGACCGGATGATTCTGGCTGTGCACGATGACCACTCGAAGGAGGAGGCACACGTTGGGAAAGGGTGGTGAGTTCTGTGTCCGATGAAGAGCTTGTTCGTGCGCTTTTGTCGCGCGCGACGAACGACCTCGAAGTCCCAGTCCATCGACCGGTGCACCGACTCCGAGTCGTTGCACCGGTGCCATGGGCCACGCACGAGCCTCCCAAGAGGGGCGTCCACTTGTTGAGATCTGCGGGAGTCTCCGCGGCACTCGTTGCCGCGCTGATCCTTGGTTTCGTGATCCTTGGGGGCCGTTCCCGAGTTTCGATGCAGACCAGACCTCCGAGCATTCATTCCTCCCCGCTCGTGAACAATACGCACGTACTCGACCAGCTCGCTGCGTCGGTCC
>JBMFXL010000172.1:0-4511 GCA_049964275.1 Acidimicrobiales bacterium
TGACAAAGCGCGCCCGCCGAGCCCGCCACCGTACGCACCACGTCCACCGCTCGAACGGCGTCTGCGACCTCGAAAGCCAGATCGAGATCGGACGAGGTATGGCTCGTGAGGGTCCTCGCACTCTCGCTTACGCGCGGTGCCTCGAGAAGAGCCACGAGGTCACACTCCGCATAACCGATCCGAACCGACACCGTCCCGTCGGCAACTCGCTCGGTCACCTCCCGGGAGACCTCTCCCAGCACACCGATGGGACGCTCGCCTGCGGTAAGCACTCCATGGCGGAATCGATGGAGTACGGGAAATTCGCCTAGCGCTCCAAGTGCGCGGGTGAGGTGCTCATCTCGATCTTCGATCGAGAGATCCTCAACTCGAAGCGCACGTTGCACTGCACGGAGGATATGGATCACCTTGGCAGAGGGATTCTCCCCTCCGATTACGGCGATACCGATACGTCGTCGCTCATTGGGCAGAACGCCAGGGTCCTCCGTGGCCTCGGACATGACCGAGCCAATCTCGAAGAGTCCGAACTCCCATTCGCGACGACCAAGATTGAACCGAACCGCCCGAAGAAGCCCTCCAAGAAGGCTCATGCGCAGACAGGATTCATCTGCGCTCAAGGGGTTCGCGGCGAAGATCGGAGTTGCCGCAATTCCGAGTTCAGCGCTCTCGGATTCCGGAACCAACGTCGCACCCAACGCCTCGTAAAGACCTGCACCCACGAGCAGCCGTCGGATCTCCCGCTCACGACGTTGCGCCTCGGTGAGGAGTCCTACGTAGGGGCTTCGAACCTGGCGCTTGACGAATCGCTCATACCCGTAATGCCGTGCTAACTCTTCGATGAGATCGATCTCGGTCTGACAATCGGGTCGGAAGGATGGGACGCTCAACTCAACCATCTCGTCGTCACGTCGCGCCACTTCGAACCCAATAGGCCTGAGCAGCGATGCCACCTCCTCCGTCGAGAGGGAGATGCCCAATATGCGCATGATCTCCGACGTCCGAAGGCACACTCGATTGGACTCGGGTCCCTCTCCGACGCGATAGCGCTCGACGATCGTCGCGCCGGTAAGGGAAGCGATACGTGAGGCAACAAGGTCATGAACGTTGGGGTCGACCCCGCGTTCGAAACGCATTGAGGCCTCCGACCGGAGTCCGAGTCGCTTCGACGTCCGCGCGATCGCTGCCTTCGGGAAGTGTGCCAATTCGAGCAGTACTTGCGTAGTGTCGGCCTCGATTTCACTCGATGCACCGCCCATTACACCCGCAAGGCCTACAGGACGATCCTCCCCATCAACGATCACGATGTCGCCTTCCACATCCTCGCCTTGACCGAGCAGCACTCGTTCGACGTCATCGAGCGTGATCAAGCGCTCGTCCGGTCGTGCGCGGCGCACGCCGATGGTCGTACCGGCGAGCCGGTCGATCGCATAGGGATGAGTTGGCTGACCAAGTTCCAACATGGCATAGTTCGACGCATCCACCATAGGGCTGATCGACCTCATGCCACAGAGCATGAGTCGCCGCTGAATCCGAACGGGGTCACTCAAGTTGAATGGTCCCTCCAGTCGTACCAGCGTCAACAGGTCGCAATCCGAAGGGGACGCGACGCGTGCGGATCGCAGTGGACTCGCGCTCGGAGCGTCAGGAAGATCGACCGACTTGAGGTGTGCAAGGGAGAACCGAGCGCCGATCCGAGGTGCGACATCCCTCGCGACGCCAAGGACACAGTTCGCATCGGGACGGTTCGCCTCAATCGCAAGGTCGAAGACGACCTCCGGGAAGATACCGAGGGTCTCGGAGATCGGCCTTCCGACCTCCGCTTCGGGGTCAAGGATCAAAAGACCTGCGGAGTCGTCGGAGAGCGCCAACTCCTTCGCAGAGCAGAGCATTCCGTTCGACTTCACACCGAGCATCTTGCGAGCACCGATGGCGAAGTCACCCGGAAGGACCGCTCCCACCTTGGCGAGAGGCACCTTGTCACCTACGGAGAAGTTCCACGCACCACACACGATCTGGAGCAGTTCTGGCTCATCTGCCTCCACCATCACTTTTCTGATGTGTTCGGCATCAGGAATTTCCTCGATGGAGTCCACCCGTGCGACCACCACACGATCGAGTTGAGGATCGACGTACTCGATGCCCTCGACCACCATCCCGAGCGCATTGAAGGCATCGGCCAAGGCTTCGGCCTTGGCACGGTTCAGCTCAGCAAATTCCTGTCCAGGCTCTGGCATCTCAAGTGCGGGAAGCGTGACGAACTCCCCGAGCCAGCTGTAGACGACCTTCACGATTCGCTCCGATACTGCTTCAAGAAGCGCACGTCATTATCCAAGAACACTCGCATGTCCGCGATTGAGTAACGCATCTGGGCGAGACGATCGATGCCGAACCCGAACGCGAACCCGCTGTAGCGATCCGGATCGACGCCCACTGCACGAAATACCTCTGGGTGGACCATTCCGCACCCCCCGAGTTCGATCCAACCCGTCTGCGAGCACGTCCGACAACCCTCTCCAAGGCAGATCGAGCACGTCACTTCGAACTCAGCCGAAGGCTCCGTGAAGGGGAAGAACGCGGGCCGGAGACGTGAGACTATGGACGGACCGAAGTACGCCTTCGTGAAGGTCTCCACCGTTCCGGCAAGGTGCTCAAAGGTAATTCCCTCGTCGACGACAAGTCCTTCGATCTGATGAAATGCAGGTGTGTGTCGCGCATCGGCAGTGTCCCTGCGAAACACCCGCCCAGGGGCAACGGCGTAGATGGGAAGCGACTGTCCCTGCATCAACCGAATCTGCACCGGAGAGGTATGCGTGCGAAGTACGGTCGAACCCGGGGCACCGTAGCGAAGGAAGAACGAGTCCTGTGCATCGCGAGCCGGATGATGCTCCGGCATGTTCAACGCCTCGAAGTTATGCCATGCGGTCTCGACCTCCGGTCCCTCCGCGATCGAGAACCCCATTCCCAAGAAGACGTCCTCAAGAACCTCCCGTGTGGTAGTCACCGGATGCCAGGATCCAATCTCTGCATCGGACGCATCGACGAGATAACGAGTGAGATCGAGCGCTTCAGCGCGCTCGGCCTCTACACGCGCCTGCGCGGCGAAAGTCTGCCTGAGTTCGCCAAGGCTCTCGCGAATTCGCGTGCGCAATGCATTGATTGCCTCACCGACGAGGCGTTTGTCATCTGGTGCAAATCTGGAGAGCTCACGCGAGAGTTGAGAAAGCGCACCACCCTTGTCGAGAAGTTCGTGTTCCATCGACTCGAGCGCCGCCAAATCCGCGACGATGGTCGAGGCAAAGGACGCTTCGAGTGAACGTACCCTCGCCAATACTTCCTCTGGAGAAGACTGCTCTCCCACGATCCTCCCTCACCTCCCTACCGAGTAACTGCTACCCGATCGGACCCACACACTTTAGTGATCAACCATGTCTAGGCCACAACGTCCCTAAGGCTCGTGCGATATGCGCCTTCGCAAAATCTCGAAGATCGCAATGGAGACCGTCACTCCGACATTCAACGACTCAGCCTTCTCCGAGAGAGGCAGGTGGCAACGTTCCCTCGTACTTCCACCCACCTCATCGGAGACGCCTCGACCTTCCGAGCCAAATACGAGCACCGCGTTAGGTGCGATCGAAAGTTCCCAGAGGGAGGGACCCTCGCCGGCGGCGAAGATCACCACCTGTCGCCCCTCTTCGACATCTTGCCGGAGGCTCGCACCGAGATCAAGTGGTCGTGCGATCCCCACGGTCTCCACCAGTCGTGCGGAGGCCCGTACCACCTTCGAACCGAAGGGGTCCACACAGTCCGACGAGAGTCGAAGCGACACGCCATCGACCGCCGCCGCCGACCGGAGAATGGTGCCGAGATTTCCCGGATCCTGCACGCCATCAAGCGCAATGACGAGGTTCTTCGAGTCATCGGTGACCAAAGGGGGCATCCCCATTTCGACAAGGACGTTGCCAGGGGTCGAAAGCATGGAAAGCGTGACGAATACCCGATGGCCGATGCGTACCATTGGCACCCCACGCGCGTCACTCGCCGCACGCAGTTCCGCGAGGAGGGATTCCGGCGCATCGGCATCCACATAAACACATTGAGGCGCCTGTCCCTCGACAAGCGCCTCAATGGCGAACCGGTCCCCTTCCACAAGGAAGACGCCTTCGTTCTGACGATCACGTTTCGACTGTTGGAGTCGGCGAAGCCGCTTCAACCTCGGGTTATCCGATGCGACGACGAGCGTTCCGTCTCGATCGTCAGAGTGCTGACTCACTCTGCGCTCGACGCTGCCTCCGATGCCACCTGGGCAAGCTGAGTAAACGCAGCAGGATCGTTCACCGCTAGATCCGCAAGAATCTTGCGATCGACCTCTATGCCGGCAATCTTCAGACCAAACATCAGGCGGGAGTAGGTCGTGCCGTTGGCACGTGCCGCAGCGTTGATGCGCTGGATCCAGAGTTGACGGAAGTCGCCCTTACGAGCGCGACGATCGCGATACGCATACTGCAGCGAGT
>JBMFXL010000173.1:0-3239 GCA_049964275.1 Acidimicrobiales bacterium
AAAGCACTGCGGCACCCATTCGCCAATCTGCTCCGGCGTACCGTTCGACAAGATTCCAGCCACCGCGAGCGTCGATCCGAAGATCGCAAGGGTGATCCCTGCGTCACCCCACGTCATCTCCTCGTTGACCACGGGGAGCGTGATACCGCTCGTATCGGCGAAGCAGTTCGCGATGAAGTCGAATGAGTAGAGTCCGATCTTGGCCGCTTCCTGGATGATCGGCCACGGCGTTTCCTCCCGCTCATCCCATTCCGCGGCCGCTGGTCGGATCACATTCGCTGCAAACTCATGCACCCAGTCACGAATCTGGAGTTGATCGTCATTGAGCGCGAGAGAAAACGTGGTCATCGCAGTACTCCTTGTCCCGAAAGTACTTCTATATTACTCATGAGTAACATAGTTCATTTCCTACGAAGCCGGAATCCGTCAGGGATGTCATCAATGAGGTAACCGCGTTCCATAATTTCCTCACGGATCCGGTCCGCTAGCGCGAAATCCCTCGCGCTCTTCGCAGCAACTCGACGGTCCGCAAGCTCGGTGATCGCTGCGGGAATCTCGACCTCCTCCTGCTTCACGAGCCCAAGTGCGTCTACAATGTCTCGAATCGCTCGTCCTGCTCCGAGGGCTTGAGGGATCGCGCCGGCATCAAAATCAGCGTTTGCGCGAGAAATCGCGTCAAAGAGGCCAGCCATAGCACGCGGTGAGTCCAGGTCGTCGTCCATCGCCAGCACGAAGTTCCCGGCCGCCGAGTCATAGTATTCGGGGTCATACTCTCCGCCGAAAGCGCGCTCGACATCGACGACGCGTTGCATGAATCGATCGATGCGCCCGAGTGTAGCGGTCGCCTCGTCAAGCAAACCCGGCCCCACTTCGAGAGGTGACCGGTAATGCGCACGAGCCACCAAGAGTCGGTACGCACGCGGATCCACGTGCGCGAGGAGATCGGTCAGCGTGGTGAAGTTCCCGAGCGACTTCGACATCTTCTCTCCACTGACCTCAACAAACCCATGGTGGATCCAATGCTTGGCGAACGTCGCTCCCAGCGCAACGGCCTGAGCGCGCTCATTCTCATGATGTGGGAAGCGAAGATCAAGGCCACCCCCGTGAAGGTCGAATCCCTCACCTAGCAAGCCGAGAGACATCACTACGCATTCGGTATGCCAACCCGGCCGACCATTCCCGAGCGAAAATTCGTAGCTCGGTTCGGTCTCGCTGAACTTCCAGAGGGCAAAATCAAGAGGAGATCGCTTGAATGCCTGGGTCGCCACCCGTGCCCCTGCGCGCAAGTCCCCAAGATCCTGACGGGCGAGTAGGCCGTAGTCGGCCACTTTGTGAACCTCGAGATAGACACCGTCGTCTCCGGCATAGGCCGCACCGCTGTCCACAAGTCGGAGGACGAGGTCACGCATCTGAGGAATCCATTCCGTTGCCCTGGGTGCGTGGTTCGGTCGCTTCGCTCCAAGGGCGTCTACCGCAGCCCACCAGCGAGTTTCATACTCCTCAGCGATCTCCGATGGCAGCACTTTGCGATCACTGGCACGTTCGATAATCTTGTCATCGATATCGGTGATGTTGGAGACGTGGGTCACGCTCACGCCGCGATACTCAAGATAGCGACGGAGAAGGTCAAATGTGAGGATCGCCCTACCGTGACCAATATGTGGATCGTCATAGACCGTCGGGCCGCAGTTGTACAGCGTGAGGCTCGTCGCACCCGGTTCAATGACCTCTACGCTGGATAGCACTGCGGAATCAAAAAGACGGAGCATAAAAGGTACGGTAGCGTTGCAACTTCATATCTCCTACCCCGACAAGGTCACAATCGACGGCCTTGAGGAACGATGGATCGCCGAATGGGAGCGCCAGGGCGTCTATCGGTTCGACGACTCCGTACCCGCGGATGCCATTTTCTCGATCGACACGCCTCCGCCGACGGTTTCGGGCTCCCTCCACATCGGTCATGTGTTCTCATATACCCACACCGACGTCATCGCTCGGTACAAGCGCATGCGTGGCTTCGAAGTCTTCTACCCCATGGGCTTTGATGACAACGGTGTGCCCACTGAGCGGCGGGTGCAAAACTACTACGGGGTGAGATGTGAACCGACCCTTCCCTATGATCCTTCTCTCGCCGCACCTGAACAGCCCTTCGATCCTCCGAAGCTCATCTCGCGACGGAACTTCATCGAACTCTGTGAACTACTGACCAAAGAGGATGAGAAGGTTTTCGAGAAGCTCTGGCGCCAGCTCGGACTCTCGGTCGACTGGTCAACGACCTACACGACCGTCGGTGCACTTGCCCGGAAGACCTCACAGCGGGCATTCCTCGATCTGCTCGACAAGGGGAAGATCTATGCCTCCGATGCGCCCACGCTCTGGGACATCGATTACCAGACTGCGGTAGCACAGGCTGAACTCGAAGATCGCTCGACGAAGGGCACCTACTTCAGGGTGTATTTCCCGCACGAGTCAGGGATCAAGATCGAGATCGAAACCTCACGGCCCGAGCTCATCGCGGCCTGTATTGCGATCGTGGCGCACCCAGATGACGAGCGCTATCAGCACCTTTTTGGCACCTACGCTTACTCACCGCTTTTCGAGGTCCCCCTCGCGATCCATCCGCACCCCCTCGCAAGCCCTGACAAGGGTACGGGTATCGCCATGGTGTCCTCGTTTGGAGACCTCACCGATGTGACCTGGTGGCGCGAGCTCGGACTCCCTACCCGGGTCATCATGACCCGCGCCGGACGACTCTCCAGCGAGGTCTCATTTCGATCCGAGACCTTTCCCTCTCGAAACGCCGAGGCTGCGGACGCCTACTACCAGCAGATCGCAAACAAGACGAGCCAACAAGCCCGGAAGATCATGGGCGACATGCTCGTGGAGGCCGGCCTACTCGCAAGCGAACCCAAAGAGATCGAGCACGTCGTCAAGTACTACGAAAAGGGCGACCGCCCGCTTGAGATCGTCGCTTCTCGACAATGGTATGTCAGAACGCTCGAGGAGTCCGAGCGACTGATCGAACTCGGTCGCACGGTCACGTGGCACCCGTCCTATATGCGGCTTCGGTATGAGAACTGGGTCGAAGGACTCAACAGTGACTGGAACATCTCTCGTCAACGCTTCTTCGGCATCCCCATGCCGGTGTGGTACCACACCGACGCCGAGGGTGCACCTCTGTACGATCAGCCCATTCTGCCAGATCACGCGAGACTGCCCATCGACCCCCAGAGTGACAC
>JBMFXL010000173.1:3249-4453 GCA_049964275.1 Acidimicrobiales bacterium
CACGCCTCCCGGATTCGATGCGGACCAACGCAACCAACCACACGGGTTCTGCGCAGATCTCGACATCATGGATACCTGGGCGACGTCGTCGCTGACCCCACAGATCGCAACTCGATGGGCCGAGGATGATCGACTGTTCCGGAAGATCTTCCCCATGGATCTTCGCCCCCAGGGCCATGACATCATCCGTACCTGGCTCTTCTACACCGCGCTGCGCTCCCTTCAACAGGACGGCCGAGCCCCTTGGCGTAATGCAGCGCTCTCAGGATTCGTCCTCGATCCCGATCGCAAGAAGATGTCGAAGTCGAAGGGCAACGTGGTGACGCCGTTGCCGCTGCTCGAACGCCACGGAGCCGACGCCGTGCGCTATTGGGCTGCGTGTGGTCGGCCCGGTACCGACACGGCTGCGGACGAAGGCCAGATGAAGGTCGGTCGCCGTCTCGCCATCAAGATTGCGAATGCATCGAAGTTCGTGCTCTCGATCATCGGGCTCGAGGCTCCGACCGGCCAACAGACGCCGGTGGCACTCGATCTGTCCATGCTCGAAGGACTCGAACGAACACTGGATTCCGCCACCTCCGCACTCGAAGAGTTCGATTACACCCGCGCTCTCGACGTGATCGAGCACTCGTTCTGGGACTTCTGCGACAACTATCTCGAGATTGTCAAGGTTCGTGCATATGGCAACTCCGAAGCTCCGAACTCAACCGAACACAGTGGCATTTCGTCCGCACGAGCGGCCCTCGTCGTCGCGCTGTCTGCATATCAACGCGCGTTCGCACCTTTCTTGCCGTATGTCAGCGCGGAGACCTGGTCATGGTGGAACGAGTCGTCGGTGCATCGAGCACCATGGCCGTCGGGCGAAGAGCTCCGTCTCTCGTACCTTCAATTCCTTCAGGGCGATCCATCGATCGTGCAAGCGCCGACGACACTCTTTCATAACGAATCTTCCCTCTACCCGCTCGCACGGGACGTGATCAGCGAGATTCGGAGATCGAAGACCGAGGCGAAACGCTCGATGAAGACCGCCGTGGAGCGTGTCGTATTCCGAGCCGACGAAGAGACACTCCGATCCTTCGGACACGTCCAGAGTGACCTCGCAGCTGCGGGAGTGGTGAGCTCGTTCGTCCTCGAGCACTCTGACGAGAGGGGCATCGAGGTGACGTTGGAGGCTCCGTCCCCAGAGGTCTAATCCGCGGTGGAG
>JBMFXL010000174.1:0-4416 GCA_049964275.1 Acidimicrobiales bacterium
TCGAAGATCGGCAGGCCAAGGGCCAAAATGGGGACGATGAGCGCCACCGTGGTGCCCTCGACCGTGAGTAGGAATCGAGTTCCGTTCCTCGCGGGTCGGATGGCCACGTACCAGACGAGTACCAACTCGAACGCTGCCAAGAGGAACGGTGCCCAGGTCGGCGGATTCGACCAGATCCCTAGTGACTGGAGGAGCGAGGTCGCGAAGATCGACGAGGCGATCGAGGTCACGAGACCGTACGACATGTAGGTACCCATGAGCGACCAACCCGCGATGAGTCCTGCCCGTGGGCCAAGCATTGCGCCGACGAAGGCGAAGACTGAGCCGGAATGGTTGAAGTACTGCGTAAGGCGTACGAAGACGTACGCGACGAACATGACGCCAATTGCCGCAAGAAGGAACGCAAGGGGTACTGCTCGACCCGCCGCGCTCGCCGCCCCTTGCGGATTGATGTTCGCAGCCATCGATGGCGCCATGAGCGCTACCGATAGCCCGACGACCTGCCAGATATTCAAACCTCTACGGAGTTTGACTTCCGGTGGACTACTCATCGTTGACCCTCTCCCCCTTACGGGAACGACTGAAAATGGATACACACCCCGCACCACATACGGGGTAGATCAATTAGTAGCAGATTCGAGACCATCGCGGAATATTTCCATGATTAATGCTCTGTGAAAGCCGCTTTACATTGCGATCGACTGCAGGAAGCCGTTTCAAGACGTAATCTCGTTGCAATGTCCTTGCTCACTCCGGGGGAGTGTGCGCTGGTGGAAAGCGAGAGAGATGGGCCTTCAGCTCGATGAACTGTCTGCCATCAACACGTCGGAACGAGATCGAATTCGTGAACTCATCGAGCGTGAACGTGTCGAGTTGATCGCGCTGTCGTATCCGGAGAACGCCGGGATATCACGTGTCAAGCTCGTACCTGCGTCACGACTCGATGAGATCCTCGCCCGCGGAGTGGGGATGTCACCGGTCTTCGACGCATTTCTCTCCGATGATTCGGTTACTGCGTCACCTTATTCGGGGGGGCCGGTAGGGGACTTGCGACTCTTTCCCGATCTACGGGGAGCGGCGGTGCTCCCTACCACTTCTGGACACCTCTGGGCTCCTGCCGTACGCTACTACCAAGACGGCAGTCCGTATGCGCTCTGTCATTGTGGGTTTGCACTCGACCAGGAGCGAAGGCTCGCCTCGGAGGGATACCAAGCTGCAATGTCGTTCGAGGTCGAATGGACCATTGCGTCCGATCAACACGCCGACTTTCAGCCCGCGACGAGAGGACCCGCGTACAGCCTTGCGCGACTCGCCGAGGTCGCCGAGTACGTGGCGGCCGTCACCAAAGCGCTCACGCACGCTGGTCTCAACGTGCTGCAGATCCACCCCGAGTACTCGCCGGGACAGTTCGAGGTCTCCGTGGGTACGACCACCCCAACGCTTGCGGCTGACAGGTTGATACTGACCAAGCTCGTCGTCGACCTCGTGTCGCAAGAGTTCGGCTACCGAGCGAGCTTCGCACCGGTGGTCACCCTTGGTGGAGTGGGCAACGGTGGACACGTGCACTTCTCCTACCTCGACAACGGCGCTCCGCTTCTCGCCGGCTTCGATCTCACCTCGTCGGTACCTTCTGGGCCAACCGCATCGCTCGTCGCCCATCTCCTCGAGGGGCTCCCCGCGCTGTGCGCGATCGGATCTCCGACCGTGCTCTCCTACCAGCGACTCCAGCCCCAACGATGGGCAGGGGCCTTCCAGGCCTGGGGCATCGAGAATCGCGAATGCGCGCTTCGTTATGTCGCCCCGAGCCCTCT
The DNA here is from genome assembly GCA_049964275.1 of Acidimicrobiales bacterium. GTDB lineage: Bacteria > Actinomycetota > Acidimicrobiia > Acidimicrobiales > Acidimicrobiaceae > JAJYZP01. Next base: position 1,812 of record JBMFXL010000174.1, read on the forward strand.
CGTCGGTACCCATGGTGCGAATCTCGAAATCAAATCCTTCGACCTCGCAAGTTCGCCCTATCTCATTGTTGGCGCCATCAATGCGATCGCGATGCATGCGTTCCGCAATCCGCTCGAACCGCCTTCACCGCTCGAGGTCGACCCCGCAAGCCTCACTCCCGCTGAGCGCGAGATGCGGGGAATCACGCCGCTTCCGGGCTCGCTCCCGGCGGCCCTCGATGCACTTGCGGGTCATCAGGTGCTACGAGACGCCCTTGGTGAGCCGCTCTACGAGGCATTCCGAGCGGTACGGCTCGCGGAGATCGAACGAGCTGAGGGGATGGACCTTGAATTGTTGGTTGAGGTTGAACGATGGAAGTATTGACCTCGAGGAAAGGATGAGATGGGGGATTCTCTCGACGCTCCTTCGCCGATAGCGGGAGTTACGATCGCCACGGCACTGCGGCAAATGCGAAGCTCGCTCTCCAAGTCCGAGCTCAAGGTCGCCGCAGTCCTCCTGAGCAACTATCCCGTAGCGGGACTCGTCAATATCTCGTCGCTCGCGCGCAAGGCAGGGGTCTCCGATCCAACCGTAACTCGACTGGTCAATAAGCTCGGATTCGACGGGTTTGCCTCCTTTAAGGCAGCCTTGCAGCAGGAATTGGAAGCTCGGCTCATGGCGCCTACCCAGGTCGAGCCGCAGGGAATCGTCAACGGTGTCGATACGCTCTCGGCAGCAGCGGCTCTCCTGTCGGGAGAGATCTCCCGCTCGTTCGTATCGCTTTCGGTCGAAGACGTAGAGCTTGCGGTGGAGTTGCTCGCGGATCTTGATCGAAAAGTACTGATGTGTGGAGGACGCATCTCGAGTCTGATGGCACGCGTCTTCGCTTGGTCCCTCGAGGTACTGCGTCCAGGCGTCACCATGATCGGGGAGGCACCTGCCGAGCGTACGAATCGCTTGCTCGACATCGATGCTTCGAGTTTGATCGTCGCATTCGACTTTCGCCGGTATCAGATCGATACGGTCGAGTTCGTCCACAGCGCCGTCGCTCAAGGCGCAAAAGCCATCCTCTTCACCGACCCCTATCTCTCGCCCGCGGCCGGCTTCAGCGACGTGGTACTTCACGCCTCGATCAATGGTGTCACTCCCTTCAACTCGATGACTTCGACGCTCGCACTCGTAGAGACCGTGCTTTCACTGTTGATTCCCAGGCTCGGGGAGGACGCACGCTCGCGAATGAAGCACTACGTCGAGATCTCCGAAGGGGAGAACCTCTCCGATCATTAGGTTGGCCACTCGTCACTCGATCAATACCCTCAAGGAGTACTACGTGTCGTCGTCAGCCCAGGAACGCCTCGAAGCGTCGATTGCAGAGCTCCCACTCATCGACGATCACTGTCACTCGATCACACTTGGCGAGCATGATCGTACGCAGTTCGAAGCGTATTTGACCGAAGCGCCAGATCATCGGGCAGCCGTGACGTCGACCTTCGATTCCCTCGCAGGGATTCGACTGCTCCGAGTTTGCGCGCCAGTACTCGGCCTCGACGCGTCCGCGACCCCAGATGAGTACCTCGCCGCCAGGACGACACTTGGCGCCAGAGAGGCCTCGGCACGTTTCCTCGGTCGTGCCGGAGTGGCGATGGCGCTCGTCGACGGGGGATATCGATCGGACGATCTCCTCGATGACGCTGCATATTCAGGCCTCAGTGGCACCCAGACACGATCGGTGGTCCGTCTCGAAGCACTGGCAGAACGGCTTCTTGGGGACGATCCAGATCCTTCCACCTTCCCCAACCGCTTTCGTGAAGCCCTGCGTGAGGCGGCACGAAGTGCGGTTGGACTGAAGTCCGTCGCGGCCTACCGTTCAGGACTCGAGCTCTGGGGTAGGGCGCCAAGTGACGAGGAGACGAAGCGAGCCGTCGCGAACGACGTCGATGAGGGGCGCACTCGAGGATCGATTCGCATTTCCCATCAGATTACGGAGAGCTTCTTGGTGCACACCGCGCTCGAGGTGACTTCGCTGCCCATTCAGTTCCATGTCGGCCTTGGCGATCCAGAACTCACCCTTCACAAGGTCGACCCTTCACTCCTTACGCCACTGATCGAAACCGCGGCCGCCTCGCAACGCACCATCATCTTGTTGCACTGCTATCCCTTTCATCGGAATGCGGCGTTCCTCTCGTACGTCTATCCAAACGTCTACCTTGACCTTGGCCTGGCACTGAACTTCGTCGGTAATCGTGCAGCGGCGATCTTCACCGAAACGATGGAGCTCACGCCCTTTGCCAAGATGCTCTACTCCTCCGATGCGTTCGGCATCGCAGAGCTGCACTACCTCGGCGCGTATCAGTTCCGTGATGCGATCGGTCACTGGCTCGGCGGGTTGATGGATACGGAGGAGCTCTCCGAGTCCCAGTGTCTTCATATCGCCAGGATGATGGCCTCGGAGAATGCGCGACGTGCCTATGGCCTTGATGATTTCGGCGTTGAGGGACACGCACCACTCCCGTAAGATGAGTCCCACAACGAGAGACCTTTACGAGCGCTAGGAGATCCATGTCATCGATCGTCATTGCACCAAAGAGGAGTACCCTTGCTGACTACCTCACCATGAGCCGAGTG
>JBMFXL010000175.1:0-4368 GCA_049964275.1 Acidimicrobiales bacterium
GGTGGAATGCTCCACCAGCGAAGATCTTCATGGGTGACACCGGGTCCCTCGCGATCGGATCTGCGCTTGGTGCCCTCTGTCTCGTCATGCAGCTTGATCTCCTGCTCCTGTTCCTCGCCGGGCTCTTTGTCATCGAGACACTGTCGGTCATTGCACAGGTGTTTTCCTTTCAGGTATTTCATCGACGCGTCTTGAGGATGGCGCCGATTCATCACCATTTCGAGCTCCTGGGTTGGCCTGAGACGACCGTACTCATTCGCTTTTGGATCACTGCAGGGATCTTGACCGCGCTTGGACTCGGACTCTTTTACGCAGACTTTCTCTCGCTCGGAAGCGTCGTGAAATGAGTATCGACCTTGACTACCAGAGGGTGCTCATCATTGGAGCAAGTCGCAGTGGTAGGGCAGCGCAGCACCTTCTTGAGGGTGTCGCACGGGAGGTGCGCATCGTCGACGACGGTGTCGATGGCGATGGATCGACCTTGTCAACTGAAGAGTTCCTTCGCCGGTTTTCGACCGATTGGCCTACGCTCGTGGTCGCCTCGCCAGGAATCTTTCCTACTCATCCGCTCCTTCGGGCTCGACCCGATGCGATCTCGGAGGTCGAGCTGGCGTATCGTTTCGCCCACCAGCCGATCGTGGGAGTGACCGGCACGAACGGCAAGACCACGGTGACACTCATGATCGCGGAGATGTTATCTCAGGCGGGCTTGGCGGCAGTGGCCTGTGGGAATGTCGGCTTACCTATGTCCTCTGTGGTGGGGGAAGCGGAGCGCCTCGTGGTGGAACTCAGCTCGTTCCAACTCCTTCGAGTCGACCGTTTTCGTGCCGAGATCGGTGTGTGGACGAATTTCACGGCTGACCACCTCGACTATCACGGCTCTCTCGATGCCTATCGTGCGGCCAAGCAGCGACTGTTTTCGAACCAGATAGCGGGGGATCTTGCGGTGTTGAACGCAGACGACCCAACGGTTTGCAATACTCCGCTGGGGACCGGTGTGACCGGCAAGCAGTTCTCGCTCGTCGACACCTCTGTATACGCGCATCTGCACGGTGACGAACTCGTCCTCGGAGACTCCGTGCTTGGGAACCGACGAGCGCTCTACCGCAATCTCGACCATGAGATCGCCAATCTCTTCGCTGCGTCAATCGCTGCGGAAGGCCTCGGTGCTTCGAGCGAGTCGATTGGCTCATACGTGCGGGAGTATCGAGGTTTTGCGCACCGAGTCGAGTTCGTCGGACGGCGCGGTGGCGTTCGATTCTTCAACGATTCCAAGGCGACGACCCCGGCGGCAGTCGAGGCCTGCGTGAGGAGCTTGGGCAAGGTCGTACTGCTCGCGGGTGGTCGGAACAAGGGACTTGATCTTTCCGTGCTTGCTGGACTCGTTGACCAGGTCGAGTATCTGGTCGGTCTTGGTGAGTCGGGCAAAGAAATAGTGGAGGCATTCGTAGCGGCAGGGCTAGAGCCAACCCTCGCGACGACCGCGAGTTCGATGCATGAGGCCGTGATGGTGGCCTTTGACGCTGCACGTCGATTGCTCGGAACGGTGCCGGTGGTGCTTTCACCTGGGGCAACTTCGTTCGACTGGTACCCGAACTACGAGGCTCGTGGGGATGCATTTCGACACGAGGTCGAAGGATTGGAAGTGGACAATGATTGAGCGTTTCTTACGTCCTCTTTCGCCGCGTGCGACCGAAAGGGAGTTATCTGGAGCGCTCACTGCACTTGCGCTGACACTGTCGGGATTTGGTGTGGTGATGATCTTTGCGGCCACCTACCTCACCTCGTTGAACGTCTCCGGCAAGCCTTGGAGCGCGATCACCCATCAGGTGATCTGGCTCGTCATTGGGACCTTTGGGTTCTTCCTTGTGTCGCGAGTCACCCCGTATTCCTATCGGAATTTGACCGCGATTCTTCTCGTCGGTGCATTAGGACTACTCGGTGCGGTGCTTCTCCCTGGTATTGGGTCGACGGTCTATGGCTCGTCTCGGTGGATCGTTGTCGGACCTCTTCAGCTTCAGCCCTCCGAACTCGCCAAGCTCATCCTCGTGCTGCACCTGGCTCGATTCCTGTCGCAGCGTGGACCTTCGAGCGGTCTGAGAGCCCGCACAATTCCTGCCTTGGTTGCGGTAGGCGCGATGTGCGGCTTGGTCATCATCGAGCCGGACATGGGTACCTCGATCCTCATCTGTGTCATCGGTTTCGGTATGTTGATCGGCTCGGGAACCCGCCTTTGGGAGCTTCTCCTTACTGGGATCGGTACCGCATTGGTGGGCGCGTATTTCGCCTTCTCCACCCCGTATCGACGCGCTCGTATGCTCTCCTTCCTCCATCCATGGGCACACCGTTCCACCTGGAGCTACCAGGAAGTTCAGGCGCTCGCCGCGTTCGCGACGGGCCATTTTGGTGGCGTGGGTCTCGGTGCGGGTCAGAGCAGCTATAGCTACCTCCCTAATGCGCAGACCGACTACATCTTTGCGGTGATCGGTCAAGACCTCGGGTTCTTCGGTGGCCTCTTGGTGCTGCTGGCATTCTTCGTTCTCGTCGTCGTCCTGCTCCGAAGTGCTCGTGTGGTCCGGAGCCCGATGAATGCCATCTTCACCTACGGGATCGCAGCATGGATCGGCGGTCAGGTCGTGCTCAACGTAGGGGCCGTAGAAGGATTGCTTCCGGTGACCGGTGTGCCCTTGCCGCTTGTGTCAGCCGGTGGTTCGTCGACGGTGGTCATCATGGTCGCGCTCGGATTCGTGCGCGGTTCGTTGCTTTCCCAACAACGCAAAGTGATCGGCGATGAAGAAACCCTGGACCAAAGTGAAGCGCCCTCCTCCCCGAGGTCGGGCCGAAGGAGTTCCGCCTCCCGTTCGCCGGTGCCCAGAGACCCAATGGTTCGCACCTCTGCAGCGGTTGCGATGAAGGAGCGACCAGTCACTCGCCGTACCTCGAACTCCCCGCGGACAAGAATTCCGTCGTCATCGCTGCGCGCTGAATCCGATGAACCTGCTCGTCGCGGCGTAACCAGATCTGGTAAGAGTCGCGGAAAGGGCGCTATGGAGGCGTCTTCTCGTGTTGCTCGGACGCCTAAACGAGGTGGTACTCGTGGCTGAGATCTGGATTGGTGCGGGAGGAACCGGTGGTCATATCGTTCCGGGTCTCGCACTTGCGGAAGCGCTCGAATCGGCGGGATTTCCCCATGACCACATCGTGTTCGTCACGGCCGACCGACCTCTCGATCGTCAGCTGGTCCCAGACGATGCCTTTCGGGTGATTCGGTATGAGGGTCGGGGTCTTGGTGGCGGTCCGAGGGGTCTCTCTCGAGCCCTCCTTGCGAACGCCAAGGGTTCGTATTCGCTTGCTCGACCCCTTCGCCGGGCGCGTCCGGCGGTCGTGGTGGGGTTCGGTGGCTATGCATCTTTTGCGGCGCTCGCACTCGGTCGTCAGGCTGGCTCGTCAGTCGTCGTCGTCGAAGAGAATGCCGTCATTGGTCGTACGAATCGACTTGCAGGATCCTTCGCCGATGTCATCGTGGGGACCTACCCCCTCATCCTTCCTCCGGTGTTGGGAGCGAAGGTGGTCATGGCGGGTACCCCCATTCGGTCGGCAGTGCGAGAACTCGCAGAGGCAGAATCACCAAGGCGCTTCGCGAGAGAGATTCTCGGCATTCCCGAATCGATGCGAATCGTGGTGATGGCAGGCGGATCCCTCGGTGCTCATGTGCTCAACGAAGCCGCGCGCGCGATCGCCGGAGGAATGAAGTCAGATGGTGAGTCTCGGGTGGTTGTATTCTCTGGAACGACGAATGCCGTGTCCAGCGCATTGACGAATGACGCGGACGTCGTCCTCCCGGGTGAGGTCGTCCGTTTCCTGCAATATGTGCCGCGAGCGTATCTTTGGTACGCAGCGGCCGACGTGGTGATCGCGCGTGCGGGTGCCTCGACGTTGGCTGAGCTGTGCGCCGTTGGTGCGCCAAGTATCCTGATCCCGTTTGCCCGGGCGAAGGACGAACATCAACTGCGTAATGCCGAGCATCTTGCCCGACTTGGTGCGGCAGAGTTGTTACTCGAGGACGAAGCGACGCCCGATCGTCTGAGTAAGGACGTGAACGAGCTTTTGGTGGACGGGGAACGCGCACGACTGCTCTCCATGGGTGCTCGTGCGGTCGCACGTCCAAATGCGGCGCGAGACCTCGCGTCGATCTGCCTTGGATTGATCAATGGAGGGTGAGCGCATGAACTCTTCTGCACTTGCACATGTCCATGTGGTGGGTATCGGGGGATCGGGAATGTCTGGCCTGGCAACGCTTCTCCTGGAACGAGGCGAGCGAGTGAGCGGATCCGACCTGAAGGCTTCCCACGTGCTCGATCGACTGCG
>JBMFXL010000176.1:0-4366 GCA_049964275.1 Acidimicrobiales bacterium
GACCGGTTCCCACCAGGGAGAGTCGATATCGAAGCGAAGCGGTGCGATGGAGGCCGCGGCGGTGAGGTGGGACGTTGCGAAGCGCTCTCCAGCGATCAGGGTAGCCAGGTGTGGTCGATGGACCTGGCTCAGAAAGAGTGGGTCATTTGAGATCCATTGATCTATTGGGCGACCACGAAGCATGATTATGACTGCCGGGGAATGAGAAGAAACGGTTTCGCACTGGCGTAGCGTGCGCCGGAGCTCGCCCAATGAAGCAGGGAATCCATAAATCAGTACGAAATCAAAGCGCGTCAGCTCGAACTGCGAAGCGGAAGCGATGGTCGTGACGACGCTCGAGGTCGGATTGTAGGCGAGCTCTGCGCGACGCACGTCTCGAACGTCCGAGAGGTATCCTCCGCGAAGGGGTTGAAGACGGTCGACAAACTCTGGACTCATTCTTGTTCGTGCATTCATGAATATGTGTTCCACCTGCTCGCGAGAGGAGGTGAGCAGTGCGACGGTCTGGCCGGCACCAATGAGCGAAGCCAGAATGCGGGAACACTCGCGAAGCTCGTTTGCATGGTGGGCCTCGATTGCTGTCCCTAGATGAAGGACTGATCGAGGAAGTGTTCTCGGCAGGCGTACATGCGCAAGTGCGCACCCGGTGAGGGCAAGGGAGAACGTGGCTGGATTTGCGAGAGGTGCCGCAGTCAGGACGATCTGGGGAGTGACCGCAAACTCTGAGAACGCGTGGATGAGTCTACGAAGGATGTGTCCAAGGTGGTGTCGAGCGGTACCGTCGACATCATCTGCGTCGCAGATCACCAAGGTGTCGATGGTTGGAAGAATGTGCCGGTAGACGGAGAGGTTCGCCAAGAAATTGTGATGCGCATGTGCGAATGACATGACAAGGACGTCCGCATAGCTGCCGAAGCGAGCGTTCCCCGCTCCTCCGATCTGCGCGACTCCGATCCCTTCGGCTCCCCGCTCTCGAATTGCCGATACTAAACGACCAGCCGCGACAGAGCTAGACGCGATGACGATCGTTCGGCGTTTATGTCGGAGATTCCGGTTCGCCAACTCTGCAGCTACCCATTGGCTGCCTTCCGCATCGGAGGTCTCGACCAAGAGATTCTCTTGGAGATCAATGTTCCAGATTGGAACCGGAGCAAATGGCGTGGCTCGCTCCTCGTCGAGATCGAAAGGAACGTCCTGAAGCCTCCACGACGGAGCGATGGATCGGAAGAGTGCAAGCTTCTCATCCAGTTCTCGTTGGGCGTGTCCGTTCGTCGACTACTCCAGATCGAGTCCGATAAGGATCGCCCGTATATCGTCCTCGGCATTGTTGGTGACGAGCGCGATGACCTCGTCACCGGCCCGAAGGGTCGTATCACCTCGAGGAACGAGGAGATTTGATTCCCTGAGGACTGCGACGATCGAGGTTTCACGCGGGAGCTGCAATTGGGAGATGGAGAGATCGTTGGCAGGCGAGTCCTCTGCAAGCGTGACCTCGACGAGTCGCGCTCCCGAGCGTTCGAACTGAAGGAGGCGAACGAGCGAACCCACCGAGACCGCCTCCTCTACGAGTGACGAGATGAGGTGTGGCGTGGACACGGCGACGTCGACACCCCACGACTTGGTGAACATCCATTCATTTCTAGGGTGATTTACCCTCGCGATGACGCGGGGAATCATGAACTCCTGTTTCGCAAGGAGTGAGATGACGAGGTTGTCTTCATCATCTCCGGTGGCAGCGACGATTACGTCTGCATCCGCTACGCCGGCAGTCTCGAGCGAAAGGACCTCGCACGCATCGGCGACCACCCATTCACCGCCGATCTGAGATGCCATGCGATGAACAATGTCCTCATCTCGTTCGAGGACAACCACTGAATGCCCTGCCTTGTGGAGATCTTCGGCAATGAAGGTACCGACGCTCCCTGCCCCCGCGATGACGACCTTCATGATGGGGCTCCCGGATTCTTGACTCGTCGAGTCAGGTCATCGAGGCGATGCCGTACGACTGCAATACGCATTACGTCGCCCTCCTGCGCGATTGCATCATTGTTGACGAGTCGAGTCTGGTTGCCTCTGGTGTAGGTAACTACGGTTGACTCATGTTCGCTGTTCAGAGTCGTGTATCGTCTACCGGCGAAGTGCTCCGAGACTGCCATCTCCACTAACATCACATCGCCGCTTGGATCTGTCCATTCGGTCGTTGCGCTGTCGGGAAAGAGCCGACGCATCGCCTGGTCGGTAGTCCAAGTCACCGTCGCGACCGTCGGTATCCCTAACCGCTGATAGATGACAGCCCTGCGTGGATCGTAGATTCGCGCGACAACGTTTTGGATGTCGAATGTCTCGCGGGCAATCCGTGCCGTGAGAATGTTGGAGTTGTCACCAGATGTCACGGCGGCAAGGGCGTCAGCATCATGGACTTTTGCCTCGACAAGGCAGTCCCTATCGAAGCCAAATCCTACGATCCTTTGACCGGGCCAATGTTCAGGGAGTCGAACGAAAGCTCGAGGATCCTTGTCAATGATTGCCGCGGTGTGTCCCTCGGCTGTAAGGCGCGTGGCGAGCTCTGACCCGACTCGACCGCAACCAACCACAATTACGTGCACCCTTACATGCAATACGCTCCGTGCGCGAACTCCTGCGCAAGGGGAGAAACTTCCCGCTCGGTGAGCTAATGCAGGATATGGGCGCGGTGTGGTCCGACCGCCTCTCGGTGCGTAGACTCGTGAAGACAGAAAAGGAGTACACCGCCTTCTATGAGCGAGCAATCGGGCGCAACATCTCCGGGGTCCAATCGGCCCTCGGCTGATGAGGTATCTCCATCTCGATATCGGACGCGAGGACGTACGAGCAAGGCACCTGATGCCCTTCCTGCCTCAGGCAGCTTCACGCTCGAGGAGAAGTTCTCTTATCGCTTGAAGAATCGTCTGCTGGGTCCACCCCTCGTCAACGAAGAGTTGAGGTCGGAACGTCTTCGCAAGCCGGTTGCACTCGCCATTCTCTCATCAGACGTGATGTCATCATCGGCCTACGCCACTGAAGCCATGACCTCCATCTTGGTCCCGGTGGTAGGGGTCGCTGCCTTTTCGCTTCTCGTTCCAATCACTATCGGTGTTCTGTTCGTACTCGTCGCAGTGACCGCTTCGTACCTGCAAGTGATCAAGGCGTTCCCGAAGGCGGGCGGCGCGTACATCGTGACTCGCGAAAGCTTTGGGGTTCGTTTTGCACAGGTCGCTGCCGCAGCTCTTCTGATCGATTACACGCTCACCGTCGCGGTCTCCGTCGCGGCAGGAGTCGACGCCCTCACGTCGGCAGTTCCATCGTTGGCCCATTACACCGTCGAACTCTCAGTGTTCTTCGTACTATTGATCGCGTACGGGAATCTTCGGGGAATTCGAGAGGCGGGGAAGGCCTTCGCCATCCCCACCTTTATCTTTATTGCGAACATGGCGATTTTGATCGTCTATGGGATCTTCAAATACCTCACCGTCGGACTTCCTGCGCACTCGATTCATCAGCCCGGTGCAATTCCCATTGGCCACGCCGGTAACGGCTTCCTCGCAGGTGCGACGCTCTATCTGATCTTGAATGCGTTCTCGAATGGAGGTTCGGCTCTCACTGGTACGGAGGCGATTTCCAACGGCGTGTCCATCTTTCGTACGCCTCAAGCGCGTAACGCAAGAATCACACTTGTGGTGATGAGCGTCATCCTCGGGACCATGTTCTTTGGCGTTTCGCTGCTCGGATCGATCACTCATGCGGTTCCAAGGGTGTCTGGTACCCCAACGATGGTTTCTCAGATCGCGACCTATGTGTACGGCACGTCGCTTGCGGGCAAGATCTTCTTCTTCGTATTGCAGGCGTCGACGACCGCAATTCTCGTACTCGCGGCAAATACCTCGTTCACTGGCTTTCCGTTCCTCGCTTCGTACGCAGCGGCCGATTCGTTCCTCCCGCGCCAATTCACACGACGTGGTCATCGTCTCGTGTTTTCTTCTGGCATCATCGTCTTGACCATCGTCTCCGTTGTTTTGTTGATTGCCACCCGCGCACGAGTCAACTCGTTGATCGCGCTCTATGCCATTGGCGTGTTCACCGGTTTTACCTTGGCGGGAGTTGGGATGGTCAAACACCATCTGACCCGCAAAGAGAGTGGATGGAAATGGCGTGTAGCCGTCAATGGCGTGTCAGCTGTTCAGACCTTCTTGGTCGACATCATCTTCATCGTGACCAAATTCAGAGAGGGTGCCTGGGTGGTGGTCGTGCTTCTGCCCGCGCTCGTCCTCATCTTCCTCAGATTGCATGCGCAGTACGTGAGTGAGGATGCGGAACTCGAGCGGGGTCTCGCTTCAGCAGTCAAAGCCAA
>JBMFXL010000177.1:0-4356 GCA_049964275.1 Acidimicrobiales bacterium
CTGAGCTTTCCGAGCAAAGGGTTAGTCCGCGAGTACGGGTGCCTCCATGCGCTGGGTCTCCTGGGTGTTCTTACGCACAGGAATGAACAAACCCGCGACGCTTGCTGCAATCGCAATCACTGCCGAGACCGCGAAGGCGTGTCCATAGCCAGTGCTCAGTGCGTGGGCCACGCTCTCGGCGTGGGTGCGAAGATGCTGATTGGTAACCGCAACCGCGATGGCGGCCAGACCAGCAAGTCCAATGGCTCCACCAAGCTGTCGAGAGGTATTCAGCAAACCAGAGGCAAGACCCGCCTCATGAGGTGCCACCCCTGACGTTGCGGCGATCGCAAGCGGCGTGAAGGTGAGTCCCACACCAAGCGTGATGAGCACGCTCCCTGGGAAGATGTTCAAGAGGTAGCCGGAGTGTGGTCCCACCCCTCGGATCATGAAGAGTCCGACCGCGCTCAAGATCGGTGCTCCGACGATGAGTGGTCGCACACCGATGCGATGGACGAGCCGCGAGGAGATCTGGGACCCCACGATGATGGCGATGGTTTGCGGGAGGAACGCCAACCCCGCACGAATTGCCGAGTAACCCAACACGCCCTGAAGATAGAGGGAGAGGAAGTACCAGCTCGCGAAGACCGCACCGCCGACGAACAGCATCGAGATATTGGCCGCGGTCAGACTCCGGCGTCGGAACATTGAGAAGGGAACGATAGGTTTCTTGGCGACCTTCTGCTCGAAGAAGATAAATACCGCGAGGAGCACCACGGCAGCTGCGAAGCCACCGATCGCTTGAGAAGATCCCCAGCCGATCGCACTTCCGCGAACCAGACCAAAGACCAAAGAGGTAACACCGAGGGTAACGAGTACCGAGCCTGGTAGGTCGAGATTCTTGTCATCTCGGCGATTGGCAAGCTCGGTCAAGTTGAAGCGGGTGATGATCAAGGTCACGACGCCGATCGGAATGTTGATCAGGAAGATCCACCGCCAGCTCAAGGCGTCCGTCAATATGCCTCCGGCGAGCGCACCCACCGCTCCACCGCCGCCGGCCACCGCACTCCAGAGTCCGAGAGCCCGAGCGCGCTCTTTCGGCTCGGTGAAGGTCGTGGTAATGATGGTCAAGGTCGCAGGTGACAAGATCGCGCCACCGATCCCCTGTAGCGCACGGGCCGCAATCAGCACGTCCTGTGAGGTCGAGAGTGCACCGACCAAAGAAGCGATGGTGAAGATGCCGAGCCCAAGCATGTACACCCGACGGCGGCCGAAGATGTCAGCCGCACGTCCTCCGAGGAGAAGCAGTCCCGCGAAGGACAAGGTATACGCGTTGAGCACCCACTGCAGGCTGGTGTCGGAGAATCCGAGCGCGGTACGGATCGAGGGAAGCGCGACGTTGACGATCGATACGTCGAGCACCACCATGAACTGCGCGATACACGCAATGAGCAAGATGATGCCAGCATGTGATCGTTTGTTTGACGCGCGTGGTTCGATGAGGTCGTCAGAAATGGTCATGCGTAACTTTCTAAACGAAGCAAAGTTGTCGTTGAGACTATGCACGGTCGTGCATGGTTGTAGAACACAAGGAATGCTCCAATATTCCACACCCAGCGCAATTCAGAGAGGATGCCGTGACGTCAGAGACCCAACTGGTGGCTATCAACACAGTACGAGGAAATGCCGACCCGAGTTCGCTCGGTGCCGTGCTCATGCACGAGCACCTCTTCGTCATCACCGCCGAACTCCCCCGTCCGCTGGCCCACTTCGAGCCCGAAAAGGCCGTGACCGATGCTGTTACGCAGCTTTCGAGGCTCAAAGCGTGCGGTATCGACACCCTGGTGGATCTCACCGTTCCAGGACTCGGCCGTCGGATAGACCTCATGAGCAAGGTGGCTGCCATGTCGCCAGTACAGCTCATCGCCGCGACGGGATGGTACACCTACTCTGAACTCCCTCCATACTTCCAACTCCGGACGCCGCGAAACGGTGATCCCGAACGAGACGTTTTGACCGACCTGTTCGTACGAGAACTCACCGTTGGAATCGACGGTACCGATATCCGTGCCGCAGTCATCAAGTGCGTCACCGATCGTCCGGGCATGACGCCGGATGTGCGCCGGATACTTCGCGCTGCCGCAGCGGCACACCGTCGCACGGGAGCCACCATCATGACGCACGCCGACTCAGGGACCAGACGCGGACTCGAGCAGGTCGAACTCCTCGCCGACGAGGGGGTCGATCTCACTCGTGTCGTCATTGGGCACTGCGGGGACTCAACCGACATGGCCTACCTCGAGGCGCTTATCGAGAAGAGCGTCCTTCTAGGGATGGATCGATTCGGCCTTTCCCACCTCCTCGACACTCAACAGCGACTCCGTACTGTCGCGTTACTCGTCGCGGAGGGCGCCCGCGACCAGCTGGTGCTCTCCCATGATGCCGCGGTGAGCATCGACTGGGTGGATCTCGACCAGCGTGAACGACACTTCAACGAGTGGCGATTCGATTACCTCCCAACGCAAGGACTCCCCGCACTTCGGTCGCTCGGAGTCTCCGAGGAAGATCTCACGGTCATGCTGAGACAGACCCCTCGGCGACTGCTCACCTGGCCGAGCCCCATCGATCACCCCGCACATCCGAGCAATCGCTGAGGAATCGCCTTCAGGTGCGATGCGGGGGAATACAATGGTAGCAATTTAGTTGTATGGTACAAAGAACTTTTGGGGCGAACCGCGCCGCCAATCTTTCGAACACTACGACGACCTAAGACGAACAAGAGGATGCTGCATGGCGACGACCGACGTGAGACCGGACCAGAACCTTGGGGAAGCTCCCGCCGAGGACCGAGGACCCCGCTACAAATGGATTGCGTTGTCGAACACGACCATAGGAATGTTGATGGCGACGATCAACGGTTCTATCGTATTGATCTCGCTACCTGCCATTTTCAACGGCATCGGCATCAATCCCCTGGCTACCTCGAACTCCACCTATCTGCTCTGGATGTTGATGGGATTCCTCGTTGTCACCGCGGTTCTTGTCGTGAGCCTCGGACGCATCGGTGACATGTTCGGACGAGTCAGGATGTACAACCTTGGCTTTCTCATCTTTACCGTGTTCTCGATCCTGCTGTCGGTCTCCTGGCTCCACGGCACATCCGCCGCGCTCTATCTCATCATTCTGCGTGTCCTCCAAGGGGTAGGGGCGGCCTGTCTCTTCGCCAACTCAAGCGCCATCATCACCGACGCGTTCCCCTCCCATCAGCGCGGCATGGCACTAGGAATCAACTCAGTCGCAGCGATTGCCGGATCGTTCATCGGACTGATCCTCGGAGGCGTGCTTGCGCCGGTCTCATGGCGCGCAATATTCCTCGTATCAGTGCCCTTCGGACTCTTTGGCACGGTCTGGGCATATCTCAAGCTCCGCGACACCGGCGTTCGAACCCCAGCCAAGGTGGACTGGTGGGGTAACTTGTTGTTCGCCGTCGGACTGATCTCCATCATGGTAGGCATCACCTATGGCATCCTCCCCTACGGTGGCCACACAATGGGCTGGACGAACCCCGGAGTGATTGCAGCGATCCTCGGTGGTGTGGCAACTCTCGCAAGCTTCGTCTACCTCGAGACCAAGGTCGAGTCGCCCATGTTCCGACTCAGCCTCTTTCGGATTCGGGCATTCACCTTTGGTAACATCGCGACGCTCCTTGCAGCGCTTGGACGCGGTGGACTCCAGTTCATCCTGATCATCTGGCTCCAGGGAGTGTGGCTCCCCGAGCACGGTTACGACTACGCGTCGACCCCGTTGTGGGCAGGCATCTATCTCGTCCCGCTCACCGTCGGCTTCCTCATCGCAGGACCCCTCTCGGGCTTCCTGTCGGACCGGTGGGGTGCTCGTCCCTTCTCGACCGCCGGGCTCTTGATACAGGCGGCCACCTACCTGTTCCTCCAGCTCATCCCCATCAACTTCTCCTATGGAGAGTTCGCTGCCATCATCGCATTGAACGGGCTTGCCGGTGGCCTCTTTGCGGCACCGAACCAGGCAGGCGTCATGAACTCGCTGCCACCCCAACAACGCGGATCGGGCGCGGGAATGATGGCGACCTTCCAGAACTCCGCGATGGTGCTGTCGATTGGAGTGTTCTTCTCGCTCATCATCGTGGGCCTCGCCTCTACCCTGCCTCACGCCCTCTTCAACGGCCTGGTTGCCCAGGGGGTCCCCTCGGCCGCAGCCCAAAAGGTCGCGAGCCTTCCACCCGTCGGAAGCCTTTTCGCGGCCTTCCTTGGCTACAACCCGATCCAGTCCCTTCTCGGACCCGTGCTCGCGCACATGTCCCCCGCGCACGTGCACTACCTCACAGGTCGGAGCTTCTTTCCA
>JBMFXL010000178.1:0-4337 GCA_049964275.1 Acidimicrobiales bacterium
GGCGTACTCACGAGTTGCGAAGGTCGACTGGGAGCCCACGAGAGCGAACTCAACGATGCGCTCCATCAGCTCCGACTCGCATTCGTGCAAGTGAGCGTCCTCAAGGATGAAGAGCAACAGCTCTAGACATCATCCATCAAAACGCACGAAGAGCCTGGTCGCCGCAGTTGGGACCAGGCTCTTCGCGTGAAGGGGAGGTACGTCCTAAAGGACGACCGCTCCTGCTTCAGCTGGAACGGGCTTCGCTCCGCGACGCAGCAACGACACACCGAGGAGCGCGCCGACCAAGAAGATACCTGCGGAGATCTCGAAGGTGACGACGTAGCTATGCACCGTCGCCAAGGCGATCACCGACGTCGTCGCTTTCTTGCCGACGAGATAACGAGTCGCCGCGGTCGCAGCAAGCGTATTCAGAAGGGCCGTGCCGATCGAACCACCGACCTGCTGAGCGGTGTTCACGGTTGCTGAGGCCACGCCGGCATCCTCTGGCTGCACACCTGCCGTCGACATGTTGATCGCGGGAGCAAATACTGCGCCAAGACCAAGACCCATCACGAGAAGCGACGGCAACACGGTACTCGCGTAGCTCGAGTGCACCCCGATTCGGGTGAGGAGCAGCATGCCGACGGCCGCGAGCACCATGCCGATACTCACGAGAGGCTTTGCGCCCACCCGACCGAGGAGCACGGTGTTCGACAGTGTCGACATCACAATGAGGACGCCAATCATCGGCAAGAACGCCACACCAGTCATCACCGGAGAGAATCCGAGGGTTTGCTGGAGGTAGTAGGTCAAGAAGAGGAAGATTCCGAACATCCCGACGGCAGAGATGAAGATCGCAAGGTACGAGCCCCCTCGATCGCGATCGAGCACGATTCGAAGCGGCAACAGCGGGTTCTTCACCCTGAGCTCGATGAGGACGAATGCGACGAGCAGTACGACCGCAGCCACGAGGAACCCAATGGTCACAGGGCTGCTCCAACCCGCGGTCTCCGCATGAGAGAAGCCGTACACGAGCGAGAACATTGCGGCACTCGCCGAGACCACGCCAGGAATATCAAGGCGGTGACGATCCTCGCCACGATGTGCGTCGAGGAAGACCGACGCACCGATGATTGCCAGGATCGCAAAGACCAAGTTGACGTACAGGCTCCATCTCCATGACAGGTACTCCGTCAAGAAACCGCCGAGGAGAAGGCCGATGGCACCTCCTGCACCAGCGATGGCGCCAAAGACGCCGAATGCCTTACCGCGCTCGGAGGGGTCCACGAAGGTCGTAGTCAGGATTGACAGTGCGGTCGGTGCGAGCAATGCGCCGAAGATGCCCTGGACGATTCGCGCGGTCACGAGCATCGGAAATCCCGTCGCAGCCCCACCGATTGCAGAAGCAACTGCAAATCCAGCAAGGCCGATGATGAAGACTCGCTTCCTGCCCACGATGTCAGCAACGCGACCACCGAGAAGAAGGAGCGAACCAAAGGAGAGCGCGTAGCCAGTCACGATCCATTGTCGATCCGCATTCGAAAAATTGAGTGCGTGTTGGGCACTCGGTAATGCAATATTGACGACGGTCGCATCGAGCACGACCATCAACTGTGCGAGCGCAACAACCGCGAGGACCATCCAACGGCGCGAATGATGCTCGGGAAGCACCGCTTCAACGCCCTTTCCTACGGTCGGCGTCTGGGAAACCGGGGGGGTGGATTCCATTGACAACCTCTCATCCATTTCGTGATCTGGAGCACACTTCTCCACTTCGAAAGAGACAACCTAGAGGTATGTGGAGTTATTCCCTCCGTTTCGATAGAATATTGTGCAATGCACAACATTCGAGTGAAACACGAGGAAGGGACAGCTGCTCATGAAACAGCTCCTGCCCTTCGTAAGGATGCGCTCGAGAATCGCTCGCGAATCCTCGAGGCGGCCAAGGAACTCTTCGCCGAGTACGGACTCAAGGTCACGATGGACGACATCGCCAGACGAAGTGGAGTCGGGGTGGGCACCGTTTACCGGCGCTTCCCTACGAAAGAACTCCTCGTTGAAGCACTCTTCGAGGAGCGAATTGAACAGCTGGTGGGCATCGCACGTACCGCCGCAGAGGCGGAGGATCCATGGGCAGGCTTCGTCTACCTCTTCGAGGCATTTCTCGCCCAGGAGTCCGAGGACAAGGGATTCCGTCAAGTCGTGCTTGGCACGCACTACGAGTCAGAGCGCATGGCCAAACTCAAGTCCTGCTTGACTCCACTCCTGTCGACCATCATCGACCGAGCAAAAAAAGACGGCCAGCTGCGCGATGACTTCTATGCCCAGGACATTCCAGCCCTCACTGCGATGATCGGTGTGTCCGAGGAGTTCTGTCATGTCGTCAGGTCCGGAATGTGGAGACGATACTTCACGATCATTCTCGATGGGCTCCACGCCGGTCCGAGTGTACGCACACCACTTCCGGCGCCCTCACTCGACGAATGCGAACTCAAAGAAGCGATGAGCCACTGGAGGGGTACCAATTCACTCGGCCACCGAGGTCCCGGCTCCGGCGTAATCCCCCAGGAGCGTTAGGGCTCGCGCCTCTTGGACTTCATCGGAAGATTCCGGATGCGCGTGCGAATCTGGGCAAACAGATAGACGTCTTCCGCTGCCTCCGACAGGCTCCAGCCTCGCCACACCGCCACCATGCGCATCGTCACGATGAGCACGATCGGCACGATGGCTGACCAGGATCCCACGGTGGTGAGTCTGAGGATGGCGACATAAACCGTGACGCCGATCGCGGTAGGAACGGCGTAGAGGGTGCCGGGCCGGAAAATCTCCGGCTGTTCGTTCGCAAAGACATCTCGCAGGATCGAACCTCCGACTCCACCGATCACGCCGACGAAGATACAAGGAACCGCGGGGAGTCCGACGTTCGTCGCCATCTCGGTGGAGGTCGTGGCATAAATCGCTACGAACATCGCATCGAGCACGGTAAACGGCCACCGAATACGTGTGAGCACCGCAGCGATCGTGGTCGGGGCGAGCGCTCCTACGACACCGGTCACCGTCGCGGTCAGGATGAACGCGTTGTTGGAGAGCGCAACTGGCGTGCCGTGCTGAAGCAGGATGTCACGCAGCATGCCCCCTCCGAGACCGGTCGCAATAGCCAGCGCCACGAGACCCGCGAGATCGAACTCACTTCGTCGTCCTACGATCGTTCCGGAGATGGCACCAAAGATGACCGCGAGCAGCTGCACCCACATTGGCACGTTGAGTATCGGGCGAATGATCAAGAGGAGGGAAACAGTGCTCACGCTGACTCGATCCCTGTGCGCGCCATGACTACTTGGGGATCGCGATCGCGGGGTCGGGAATTCCTACCTCGGCAAATCCTCGCGCGCGCAGGAGGCACGAGTCACACGTCCCACATGGTCGACCATCAGTCGTTGGGTCATAACAGGAATGGGTGAGCGCGTAATCGACGCCAAGCGAGCGTCCAAGGGCAATGATCTCCGCCTTGGAGCGCATGAGAAGCGGCGCGTGGATGGTCGTCCGAAGACGACCTTCGACACCCTCCTTGGTGGCAAGGTTGGCAAGTCGTTCGAAGGCCTCGAGGAACTCGGGACGACAGTCGGGGTAACCACTGTAATCAAGTGCATTGACCCCGATGAAGATGTCCTGTGCGCCAACTACCTCCGCGAGCGCAAGGGCGAACGACAAGAAGATGGTGTTCCGGGCGGGTACGTAGGTGGAGGGAATCTCGTCGACGGGCACGACGCCATCGTGGCGATGAGGTACGTCGAGTTCCGATGTCAGCGAGGAGCCGCCGAAGACGCGAAGGTCGATCTCGGCCACCTCATGTCGATGCACTCCGTAGTGTGCCACCACCCGTTTGGCCGCGTCGAGTTCCACACGATGTCGTTGACCATACGAGAAGCTCAATGCCGCAGGCACAAATCCCTCGGAAATTGCGTATGCCAACACCGTGGTGGAGTCCAGTCCCCCGCTAAGTAGTACGACTGCGGGGCGCAACTCCGAGGAGCAAGGAACCGAGATCCGGGATTCAGTCACTTAGGCGAGCTTAGTAACGCTCGGCATCGAGAGAGGTGGCCCCTAGCGAGAGGAACTAAACGGCCGACTCGACCTCAAGAATCGCCGTGTCATCAGTACCAACTGGTATGGCGGTCATTCGCTTGCCACGAGAGAACGAGACCACCGATGCGATCAGACATGCGATGACCGCAAAGGTGAAGGCCTCGTGGAGCCCGCTCGAGAACGGCGTCGCGATCAGATGAGGAAAGAATCCCCTTCCCGTAAGAGCCGCATAGTTGGCGGGAGAGACCGAGTGAAGGACGTTTGCGCCG
>JBMFXL010000179.1:0-4331 GCA_049964275.1 Acidimicrobiales bacterium
AGGGCAAGATGGAGGCGCGCATCCGACAGCTGCAGACCCTGCTTGCCGAGGCAGTAGTGATCGAAGGCGGTGAGCTCTCTACCGACACCGTCACCCCAGGAGTGGTCGTCACGCTCCGCTACGACGGTGACGACGAGGACGACACGCTCGAGTACTTGGTCGGCTCCATCGAGGAGAAGCGACCCGGCGTCGAAGTAGTCTCTCCGACCTCTCCGCTCGGGCAAGCACTGCTCGGTGCCAAGGTGGGTCACACCGTCGAATACCAGGCACCTGGTGGACTACTCAAGGTCCATGTAGTGGGGATCGGCGCCTAAGACAACGAGACCATTCGCAGGTCAGCCAGCTTGGTCGTAGTATGGAATGACCTTTACATCCGATAGAGAGCAATCGATTACACAGGGGAGCGCAGCAAGTTGGGCAAGACATTATCCGAGAAGGTCTGGGAACGACACCTCGTTACGTCGAATCCGGGCGAACCAGATCTCCTCTTCATCGACCTTCATCTCATTCATGAGGTGACCTCTCCCCAAGCGTTCGACGGGCTGAGGATGAACGGTCGCACGGTTCGTCGGCCTGACCTCACCCTTGCGACGGCGGACCATAACGTCCCGACCAAGGACATCTTCTCACCAGTTGCCGATCCCATCTCGGCTAAGCAGCTCGACGCACTCGCCAAAAACTGCGCGGAATACGACATCACCGTGTATCCCATGGGTTCGCCCAACCAAGGCATCGTCCATGTGATCGGCCCCGAGCAGGGCTTCACGCTCCCGGGCATGACAATTGTCTGCGGCGACTCCCACACCGCCACGCACGGCGCATTTGGTGCACTTGCGTTCGGCATCGGCACCTCGGAGGTCGAACACGTCCTCGCCACCCAGACCCTTCCCCAGACCCGCCCGAAGAAGATGGCGGTTCGCGTGAACGGTCAGCTTCCTATCGGCGTCACCGCCAAGGACGTCATCCTCGCCATCATCGGGAAGATCGGCACCGGGGGTGGCATCGGTTATGTGATCGAGTATCAGGGTGACGTCATCCGCAACCTCTCGATGGAAGGTCGTATGACGATCTGCAACATGTCCATCGAAGCGGGTGCACGCGCGGGAATGGTCGCGCCAGATGAGACCACCTTCGCCTATCTTGAAGGGCGTTCACACGCGCCGAGCGGCAAGCTCTTCGAGGAGGCGGTCGAGGAGTGGCGTTCGCTCGCCTCAGACCCCGACGCTGTCTTCGACAAGGTCGTAGAAATCGACGCGTTGACGCTGACTCCCTTTGTCTCCTGGGGAACCAACCCTTCCCAGGTCATCTCGCTCGATGGAGCGGTCCCCGATCCTGCAAGCTTCGAGGATGCAGTCGATCGTGACGCAGCTGCCCATGCCCTTCGTTACATGGGCCTTCGGCCCGGTACGCCGATGCGGGAGGTCTCCGTGGACACGGTCTTCATCGGCTCCTGCACCAACTCGCGTATCGAAGATCTTCGTCTCGCCGCCTCCATCGTGGACGGCAAGCGAGTTGCCGAGAGCGTGCGCGCGCTCGTGGTCCCAGGTTCCCAACGCGTCAAGGCACAGGCCGAGTCCGAAGGTTTGAACCGGATCTTCGAGGCCGCCGGATTCGAATGGCGAGAGGCAGGCTGTTCCATGTGCCTCGGCATGAATCCGGACAAGCTCATGCCCGGCGAAAGAAGCGCCTCCACCTCGAACCGCAACTTCGAGGGTCGACAAGGTAAGGGTGGAAGGACACACCTCGTCTCACCCGCCGTCGCAGCGGCCACGGCCCTCCTCGGACACTTCGGCGCACCGAGCGACCTCTAAGGAGAACGATCATGCAAGCACTTCGTCAGCTCACCGCACGCGGACTCCCGCTACGACGCTCGGACGTCGATACCGACCAGATCATCCCGAGCGACTGGCTCAAGCGAATAGAGCGCACCGGATTCGGTGCAGGGCTCTTCGCCGAATGGCGCGAAGACCCTACCTTCGTACTCAACGATGAGCGATTCAAGGGTGCGAAGTTCCTCGTTGCGGGACCGAACTTCGGCACCGGCTCCTCTCGAGAACACGCCGTATGGGCGCTCGAGGACTACGGATTCATCGCCGTGATCTCCGCGCGCTTTGGAGACATCTTCCGGAACAACTGCACCAAGGTCGGCGTCCTCCCCATCACCCTTGATGAGTCCGACGTCGAAGCCATCCAGGACGCGATCGAGAAGGATCCTTCGACCACGATCTCGCTCGATGTCGAGACCCGAGAGGTCGTCTGCGAAGCCGCAGGTGTACGGGCCAGCTTCCCACTCGACGACTTCACCCAACATCGGTTCCTCGAGGGCCTCGACGACATCGGTCTGACCCTGCGACACGAATCCGATATCACCAAGTTCGAGCAAGACCGACCCTCCTGGATGCCCTCCACCCGGGTCTAGCGCAACGATCGACCACCTCTCCGCCGGGTCGCGCATCGGACGGAGAGGTGACGTAAAGCCCAACCGGGCCACCCAACCGGTCCCTCTAGGTGGGCTCAAGTGACGACATCGTCCTGCGGGTCGTCACCCATGCGATCACCCTGTTCCCGAGCCCAAGGACGACTACACCTAGGAAGACGATGATCGCTCCCACCACGAAATCGATGCTGAGGGGCTCTCCGAGGAACAGTGCGCCCTCCGCGATGGAGACCACGGAGATGACATAGGTCACCGACGAGGACACCGTCGCCGTGGAGATCGCGTTCAGGCGAAGCAACAGCAGTCCGCTGAGTCCGGTGTTGAAGACCCCAAGCACGATCACCAACAGGACATCACTCGCACGAAGATGTCCAAGCGAGGAGATCGACGGCGCACCAAGCACTATGACGATGACGCTGGCCAGCACGAGTTGCATGGTCACGATCCGAGGGACTCCAATGGATCGGGTCAGCAGCACACGTTTTTGGATCAGCATGCCGACTCCGTAACAGATCGACGCACCAAGGATGGCGATCTCTGCAACGAGGTCTCCGCCCCCGGCCGAGCTCCATGGATGGAATACCACCACGGTGCCGCCAAGGCCGAGGACGACTCCGGTCCATACGTAGCGATCCGGGATCTGACCTCGGAAGAAGAGTGGTGTCAGCATGGCGGTGAAGATCGGAGTCGTCGAATTGATCATCCCTGCGATCGATGCCGACGCATGGAGCTCACCCCAGGAGATCAACAGATACGGAACGACGTAGGAGGCAAGGGAGGAACCAAGGAGTGCGGCGAAATAGCCCCAACCCTTTGCCAGACCGATCGCACGTCGCATGGATCCGCGGGAGAAGAACGATACCGCGACGGTGCCAGCGAGTATCCTCAACGCGGCGACGTCGATGGGGCTCACGTGAACGATCACGATCTTGATGATCAAATACGAAGTGCCCCACATCGTGCCGAGCACGATGAGCAGTAGCGCTGCGCGCCTACTCATCGCGGACACAATCGATGTGCACGCCGCTCGTTCGCCATTGAACCAGCGACATCGATTACCTCCTCAGGTTCAAGAACCGTTCGCGACGATGAAGTCGATACAACCGGTCAATGCTTCGATGTCCTCGGGATCGATGGAGGGGAACATGGCAATGCGAAGCTGATTCCTCCCAAGCTTCCGGTAGGGTTCGGTGTCAACGATGCCGTGCGCGCGAAGCGTCTTTGCCACCTCCATTGCGTCGACCGACTCGTCAAAATCGATGGTCCCTACGACATGTGAGCGGGCGGCCGGATCGGCGACGAAGGGAGTCGCAAAATCCGACTGCTCGGCCCACCCGTACAGGATGGACGCACTCTGATCGCAGCGTCCCGTAGTGAACGCCATACCACCATTCGCGAGCATCCACTCGACCTGAGACAGCATCAGCATGATCGTCGCCAGCGCTGGGGTGTTGTAGGTCTGATTGAGTCGGGAGTTCTCGACCACGATCGAGAGATCCATGGAAGCGGGTACCCACCTTCCACTCGCGTGGATGGACTCTATTCGTTCGATCGCGGCAGGCGAGCAGAGCGCAAGCCACAGTCCCCCGTCGGACGCAAAGCACTTTTGAGGTGCAAAGTAGTACACGTCGAATGCGGACGGGTCGATGGGGAGTCCTCCCGCTGCTGAGGTCGCATCGACTGCGACGAGGCCGGAAGCGCCTTCGGGTCGAGTGATCGGCATTGCGACTCCGGTCGAGGTCTCGTTGTGGGTGAGCGCATAGAGATCGACGTCTGAGGAGGCATGTGCCACGGGGTGCGTACCCGGTTCGGCCTTGATGATTTCGGGATCGCCTAGGTGCGGTGCCGCCGCCGCTGCGGAAGCGAACTTCAAAGAGAACTCTCCGAAGCTCAG
>JBMFXL010000180.1:0-4308 GCA_049964275.1 Acidimicrobiales bacterium
GCGGATCCCGCTGAGGCCGACTTCAGCGTACTGAGCCACTCTTCCTTCGCTGGGGCACAGCTCGTGGCTTTTCAAACGCTCAAGCGCGTATTTGCGCTCTTCTCGCTTGTGCTCTTCCTCGCAGGCGCGATCCAACTCGGCAGAATCTTCAATCGCGGCCGTCGTCTCGGTGGTGATCATGCGAGATACGAGCCGGTCCACATCTTCGATCTTGCCCGCGCGAGTCTCATCGGTATCGTGGGGGGGCTGGTGGGACTTGGCATCGGGGTAGTCACGACCCCGTTTCTTCGGGTGCTTGCGCCAGGCATTCAGGTCACAGCCGGAGTGGGATGGTTCGATGCCGGCGGTGTCGTCGTACTTGCCATCGTGATGGCCATCGTCTCGCTCTTCCCTGCCGCTGTCGGGTTTTCGAAGGGCCCGGAGTTGCCTGCTGAGACCGATCCGGTCGACTGAGCAGCCGACATGACCTGTGATCACTGCATTCGTTGAGGAGTAATGGTTCGTGAGTAGTTCAGATTTCGCCGCCCCATCGCATGCGAGCGATGCTCAGATCGCTGCGGCGATCGCACGAGCGGCGGGAGAGCTTTTGCTCGAGGTACAGGCCGCAAGTGTTGGGGTCGATCCTAAGGAGCGCGGCAGGCAAGGTGATGCCCAATCTGAGGTCTTCATCCGTGCGCAGCTCGAACGGTACTTCCCTGGCGACGCAATTCTGTCCGAGGAGGAGCTTCGCAAGGATAATCGGCGAGCGAGCGCTGATCGCGTATGGATTGTGGATCCTCTTGATGGTACGCGTGAGTACGGACTCGGGGGCCGTACCGATTGGGCGGTGCACATCGCGCTCTGGAGTCGGGCGCTCCAGGCGTCGGATGGCAGCTCTGGAGATCTGCTCTCGGGAGCGGTCGCACTTCCGGCCCAAGGAATCGTGCTCAACTCCGAAGGGATTTCCGAGCCTGGTCCCCCAGCACACGCACGTCCTCGTGTCGTGGTGAGCGCGAGTAGGGCGCCGCAATGGGTCGAGGCAGTCGCTCAAGCCATCGGTGGCGAGGTGATCCCGATGGGCTCTGCAGGTGCCAAGGCCGGCGAGGTGGTGCTCGGTCGGGCCGACGCATATCTCCATGCCGGCGGTCAGTACGAATGGGATTCTGCGGCTCCTGCGATCGTCGCGCGGTCCGCAGGGCTTCATGTGTCAAAGATCGACGGTTCGGCGCTGACCTACAACCACGATGATCCCTACAGTCCTGACCTCGCGATCTGTCGTAAGGAGCTCTGGCCGGCGATATTCGAAGTGATTCAACGGGAGGTCACACACTAGTGGGAGCATTGCCGAAGCATCTTCAGCAGCTCGTGGACGAGAGCATCTTTATCTTTCGTGAGGCGGTCGCCGAGGCCGAACGGCCGGTGTTGTTGTACTCGATCGGCAAGGATTCATCGGTGCTCCTCGACCTTGCGCTCAAGGCATTCGCCCCGGGAAAGCCCCCCTTCCCCTTGCTGCATGTGGATACCACCTGGAAGTTCCAGGCAATGTATGCCTTTCGCAACCAGGTGGCCGAACGTTACGGACTTGAACTGATCGTGCATCAGAATCCGTACTGCCTCGAGCACGACATCAACCCCTTCGACCATGGTTCTGCCACCCACACGGAGCTGTGGAAGACCGATGGTTTGATCCAGGCACTCCAATCCGCCAAGTTCGACGTTGCATTCGGCGGCGCACGTCGCGATGAGGAGCGATCACGAGCGAAAGAGCGGGTATTTTCGGTCCGCTCTGCATCCCAAGGTTGGGATCCCAAGGCACAGCGTCCGGAGCTCTGGAATCTCTACAATAACAAGCTTGCCCCGGGGCAGAGCCTTCGTGTCTTCCCGCTCTCGAACTGGACCGAACTCGATATCTGGCAGTACATACGCATCCAGGAGATCGAGATCGTGCCGCTGTACTTTGCGGCACCACGGCCCGTCGTCGAGCGAGACGGCATGCTCATCATGATCGATGACGATCGGTTCCCCTTGGCTGACGGTGAGACACCGACCATGCGGAAGGTCCGATTTCGCACGCTTGGCTGCTACCCCCTTTCTGGTGCCGTTGAGTCCGATGCGGAGACGCTCGATCAGATCATCGAGGAACTCGAAGCGGCGGCGACCTCAGAGCGTCAGGGCCGAGTGATCGATCGTGACGGAGTTGCTTCGATGGAGCGCAAGCGCCAACGTGGATATTTCTAACCGGTGAGACGAGAGGCAAACGAGCTGATGGTGTACGAACACGATGAGGAGCGGGGCCTGCTGCGCTTTCTGACGTGTGGAAGCGTCGACGACGGCAAGTCGACCTTGATTGGGCGACTTCTCTACGAGAGCAAGCTCGTCTATGACGACGTGGTGGAGCAGCTCAAGGAGGAGTCGAAGCGCTTCGGTACGCAGGGTGACGAGATCGACTTTGCTCTGTTGGTCGACGGATTGGAGGCCGAGCGCGAGCAGGGCATCACGATCGACGTCGCATATCGCTACTTCTCGACGCCCAAGCGACGTTTCATCGTGGCCGATACTCCTGGGCACGAGCAGTACACAAGGAACATGGCGACGGGCGCGTCGACCGCAGACGTGGCGCTCATCCTCGTCGACGCGAGCAAAGGTCTCCAGCCCCAGACGAGGCGCCACAGCTTCATCGTGCAGCTACTCGGGCTGCAGCACGTCGTGTTGGTGGTCAACAAGATGGACCTCGTGGAGTTCTCCTCCAGCCGTTTTGAGGAGATCGGTGAGGAGTACCAATCCTTCGCGAAGGAGATCGGCCTCGCCTCTGTGAGTGCGATCCCAGTCTCAGCGCTTCTCGGCGACAATCTCACACGACCGAGTACATCGATGGAATGGTATGACGGTCCAACGGTGCTTGAGTTCCTCGAGACCGTCGAGGTTCGGAGCGATCGGGCTGAACTGCCGAGCAGACTTCCGGTCCAGCAGGTCGTGCGCCCTGACTCGGGATTCCGTGGGTATGCGGGTACGGTTGCCACGGGGACGATCCGCGTCGGTGACGAGTTGGTGGTTGCACCCCGACGAGACGTCGTCAAGGTTGCGTCGATCCTCGGGGCTGAAGGAGAGATCTCTGAGGCGGCAGCGGGACGGGCGATCACGCTTACGCTCGATCGGGAGGTAGACATCAGTCGTGGTGACATCTTGGCTGACGTCACCTCGCCACCACATGGTGCCGACCGACTACAAGTTCGGATGGTATGGATGTCGGAAGCTCCAATGCTTGCGGGGCGTCCCTATCTGATGAAGATCGGCCACCGTGTGGTGCCAGTGAGCTTCGAAGCCCCGCGATTTGTGTGGAACGTGACCACACTCGAGCATCTGGCCGCACGGACACTCGAGCTCAACTCCATTGGTGTGTGCCACGTGGATCTCGATAGCGCCGTGGTCTTCGATCCCTACGAGTACTCCCGTGAGTTGGGCTCATTCATCGTCATCGATCGCGTCTCGCTCAATACGGTCGCTGCGGGAATGATCGACTTCGGGCTCCGTCGTGCCGAGAACATCGTGTGGCACGATTTCGAGGTGAACCTCGAGTCGCGTGAGCGACTGATGGGTCATCGTCCTGCCGTCGTATGGATGACGGGACTCTCGGGTGCGGGCAAGTCGACGATCGCCAACCTGCTTGAACGTCGGCTCTCAGTCCAAGGAGTCCACACCTACATCCTGGATGGGGACAACGTCCGTCACGGGCTTAACAAGGACCTTGGGTTCACCGACGCCGACCGAGTGGAGAACATCCGACGGGTCGCGGAGGTCGCTCGCCTCATGGCCGATGCCGGCCTCGTCGTGATCGTCTCGTTCATCTCACCGTTCCGTGCGGAGCGCGAGTTCGCCCGCAGCATCATGCCAGATGGCACCTTCTTTGAGGTGTACGTGGACGTCGCACTCGAGGTGGCAGAGTCGCGTGACCCCAAAGGTCTCTATAAGAAGGCACGCTCAGGTCAGTTACCGAACTTCACGGGCATCGACTCCCCATATGAGCCCTCGGAATCCCCGGAGATCCACCTCGATGCGGGGCACCGTACTCCCGCTGAGTCAGCGGAGATGATTGTCGAGGCGCTCACTCGGGCTGGTGTCCTCCCGGGGTAGCCGTCGTGGGGCATCGGTGCCCGATGTCTGACGGACGGAGAGGACCTACCAGTTGATGTGAGGACCTGTGCTCGCTCGCTGTCGTCGCGCATTCCTTTTGGCTCGGCGAACGCGCATTGTGGTCGAGCAGACTCCGTCGCCCAGCTTCGCGGACCTGGTGCATCCGTAGATCATGCAATGCTGTGCGGGGATCAGATC
>JBMFXL010000181.1:0-4285 GCA_049964275.1 Acidimicrobiales bacterium
CGGGCGGCGATGACCGCCGCAGTGCCGGAGTGCGTCGCGAGCAGCCTGTCTTGGGCGGTAGGCGCTCCTCCTCGTTGGACATGTCCAAGGACGGTGAGTCGGGTCTCAAAGCCCGTCGAACTGCGGAGGGCTGCGGCAAGGATCGACCCTATGGACACATGCTGGTCGGCGTTCGGTCGATCCAGCGCCCCTTCCTCAATCGCTGCCCCTTCCGCTACCACGACGATCGAGAAGTTGGCTCCTCGGGCGTGCCGGTCAAGGAGCGCCTCGGTGATCTCCTCGAGGTTGACGGGCTGCTCGGGAATGACGATGGAATCTGCGCATGCCGCAATACCACTTCGAACTGCAATCCAACCCGCTGAGCGACCCATGACCTCAACCACGATCAATCGATCGTGGTTCTCTGCGGTTGTGTGAAGTCAGTCGATGGCCTCGGTGGCGATCATTGCCGCCGTATCATGACCGATGCACTCAATTGTCCCCATGACGTCATTGTCAATAGTCTTCGGTATCCCGATGACCCGAACTCCGAGGGCTGCCACACGCACCGACGCGGCGAGGGTCCCATCCCCACCGAGCACCAGCACCGTGTCTACCTCGTGGAGATCGAGTGTGCTTACGACGCCATCGAGCGCACCTTCGTGTTCATGAGGGTGATATCGTGCCGTACCAAGGATGGTCCCCCCTCGATTCTCGATTCCGCGAACCGCTGCTCGGTCGAGCGACGTGAACTCGCCGTGGACTATACCTCGCCATCCGTGGTGGAAGCCAAGTACCTCGTCACCCTCGCGCACCGCACTTACCACGATCGCGTGAATTGCCGCGTTGAGTCCAGGGCAGTCCCCGCCACCTGTCAAGACGCCTAGTCGCATGAGAACCTCACTCTCTGCACTCTCTCATAAATGGGGTCATGCCATCGATCTCATTCGCAATGGCTCCAGTATGGTCGTCTGGACAGGTTCCCAGCTAGGGCACAATTTCCATAATTCGAACTTCCCGCTCACCTCGTTCGCAGCCCCACTTCGCCGTATTGACCACGAACGATAGCTCCATTCGTCCACCGAAATCGATCGAGGGATTCGAGGACCATCAGACAGAGGAATACTCACGCGCTAAGTTTTGAAATGACCCGTCTGACTGGGTGATGTCGAGAGCTAAAGCACTATGCCACCCGTGACGAAGACATACAAGAGAAAAGTGCCACTGGAGGTTCAGTGTCGTGTCGTGAGTGCAGCAGCTTCGGATCGACGAAAGTCTGCGAGAGTGCCACGCCGTCATCCGTCATGCTCTCCGTGCCCGAACTTGACTTCGTCCACATCGTCGCCTCCGCTGCACGGACCCACTCCCTCGAATGCAAAGTCGAAGATACCACGATCAGCATCGAGACAACGGACCCCGAAGGCTTCCTCTCCGCGCTCTCCCATGACCCACGCTTCAGCGACTTCCAACTCAAGTCGATCCTTGTGCTCGTTAAGAATGAAACGTCCGCGCTCAACTTCGATATGTTTCGCGATGTCCGAGCACTGTACTACTACCGAAACATCACCTCCACCAATGACGTCGCCGAGTGCCTTCAATCGCGTCGTCTCGAGACCCACTTCCAGCCCCTCATCGACCTTCGTGCTGACGGACTCTACGGATACGAGGCTCTTACAAGAGGTTTACGCCAAGACTTCTCACTTATTACTCCGAATGAACTCTTTGGATATGCAGAAACTCATGACAAGGTGTTCTACCTCGACCGTCTCGCACGCGAGACCGCGATTCGCACGGCATCGCTGCTCAAACTCGAGGGAAACATCTTCATCAACTTCATGCCCAATGCCATCTATGATCCGGCACAGTGCCTGCGAACCACCTTCGCGATCGCGAAGGAGACCCATTTAGATCGCTCTCGTTTGGTCTTCGAGGTCGTCGAGACCGAGCGCATCGATGACATGGGGCACCTTCGCTCCATCTTCGAGCACTACCGTCACAACGGGTTCCGCGTGGCACTCGACGATGTGGGTAGCGGATACTCAGGTCTCAATACCATGTTGGATCTTCATCCAGACCTCATCAAGATCGACCGTGAGATCGTCAGCGGTATCGATAGGGATCAGATGAAGCAATCCCTCTTCCGAGGACTCATCGACGCCGCAAGGATCCGAGACATTACCGTCATTGCCGAAGGCATCGAGACTGAAGGCGAGCTCAACTTCGTACGTGCAGCCGGCGCGGACATCGCACAAGGTTACTACTTCGCTCGACCCGCAAAGGACCCCGTGAGGCTCGTCTAGACGCGATCCGTCGATAGAGTCCGGAGGCTCAGGCCACCGTCACCGATTCGTCGAGGTAGACGTCTTGGATAGCATGAAGGAGCCGCACTCCCTCATCCATAGGACGCTGGAACGCTTTCCGTCCTACGATAAGCCCCATTCCCCCCGCGCGCTTGTTGATCACCGCGGTGCGTACCGCGTCAGCGAGATCTGATGCGCCCTTTGACTCGCCGCCGGAGCTAATCAAACCGATGCGCCCCGCGTAACAGTTGAGCACCTGCCAACGTGCGAGGTCGATCGGATGGTCGGTAGTGAGCTCCGAGTACACAAGCGGATCCGTTCGGCCGAACTTGAGCGCGGTATAGCCGCCGTTGTTCTCGGGAAGCTTCTGCTTGATGATGTCGGCTTCGAGGGTGACTCCCAGGTGATTGGCCTGTCCCGTGAGATCTGCCGCTAGGTGGAAGTCTGCCGCATCAGTCTTGAAAGCGGGATTACGAAGATAGCACCAGAGCACGGTGAACATACCGAGTCGATGCGCCTCCGCAAAAGCGGCACCAACTTCTTGGATCTGTCGGCCCGATTCATCAGATCCAAAGTAGATCGTCGCACCCACCCCAGCGGCACCAAGGTCGAACGCCTGCTGCACACGCGCGAACATGATCTGATCCGCCTTCGCCGGATAGGTCAACAGCTCGTTGTGGTTGATCTTGACGATCATCGGGATGCGATGGGCATATCGTCGCGAGACGATTCCAAGACCACCGAGCGTGGTCGCTACGCCCGAACACCCACCCTCGACCGCAAGCTCACAGATATTCGCTGGATCGAAGTAGCGCGGATTCTTGGCAAACGAGGCCGCGCCGGAATGCTCAATGCCTTGATCGACAGGGAGAATGGATACGTAGCCCGAGCCTGCCAAGCGTCCGTGTGAGAGCAGCGAACCAAGATTACGTACCACCTGCGGCGACCGGTCCGAGTAGGCAAAGATGTCGTCGAGATAGCTCGGCCCAGGGGTGGTCAAGAGCTCTAATGACACGCCCTTGCATGTGTGGTCCAAGAGATACGACGCCTGGTCACCAAGGATTGACGCTGTTGACACGATTCCGATTCCTCCTGAAGCGTGAGATGCACCAAAGGCTACTCACACGGCCACACTGAAACTAGCGCAGAATGTTAGCTCAGGTTTGCGAGTCGCTCTGCCACGTCGTACAAGGACGGGTCGACCTCCGCGACCTTTCGATAGTGCATACGTGCTCGAGCAACATCACCAGTCTTTTCGAAGAGCTGTGCAAGTGCGTAACGCTGACGCAAGGTAACGAGGTCGAGTCGCTTCTCCTTTGCGACTGACTGCTCGAGAATACGAAGTCCTTCGGCCGCTCGTCCTGCTTCAGCTATCGCGTTCGCGTAGACGATTCGCCCCTCGGCCACTACCTCTCGACTCGGCGAGGCGCTGCGTAGGCGCGCCCACACCTCCTCGACATCGTCGTATCGCTTCACGGCCCGGTAGCAATCTGCCAGCACAGGATCTTGGTCGGAAGACTCAGTGAGTTCGTAGAGGCGATTAAGGAGCCGAATGGCCTTGTGCCAGTCACCGTTTCGATAATAAGAGAGTCCGAGTAGCTCAATGATGGATACGAGTTGCGAGCCTGATCGGGCAAATGGCTCGAGCAGTCGAATTACTTCGTGGTAGCGCTCGTGCTCGTATGCCGCCACCGCGGTCTGAAGGGCACGCTGAGCAAGTCGCAACTGATAGCCCGTGAGCTCACCCTCTAGTTCTTCGACGACATCCTCCGGGATTGGTGTCGATTTCCGTCGTTGGGTGCGTTGCCCACCGCCCTCTGGCGCGCGATCATGCGCTCTTATCCACGTACCACCCTGTGGATGCTCGGTCCGATCCAAGGACCCCGCGTCGCGGCCACGAGTTTGCTCATCGTGATCCCTTGGAAAGCCCTCTTCAGAACCTCGCTCAGAAGCAGAACGATCTCGCGCATCTTCGCGCCTCCGACGATTACCTCCGAAGCCACTGT
>JBMFXL010000182.1:0-4185 GCA_049964275.1 Acidimicrobiales bacterium
GTGGTCGGATCGCCTCCAAGCCGTACATTGCCTCAGGGGCGTACATTGCACGGATGTCGAACTATTGCGAAGACTGCCCCTATCGCCCACAGCAAGCAAGCGGCCCAAAGGCATGCCCCTTCACCACGCTGTACTGGGATTTCCTAGAACGTCACCGCGATCGCTTGCGGGCTCATCCACGTCTTGGTACTCAGGTTCGCAATCTCGAGCGGAAACCAGATGCAGAACGTGTCGCAATTCGTGCGCGAGTGCAGGAGCTTGCTAAGCGGTGGATCCAGCCCTGACGGCACCATGGTGAGGATCGCCGGGCGGTCGCCACGTGAGTGAATGTGTGTCAGGAATCCTGAGTTGTTGACCGTGGCGGGGAGCCGTGTCACGTAGGTTGGAGTCACTCCCCGAAGCACTGCGTGCGCATTTGTGCGACGAGGGGACGCCGCCAAACCCAAGGAGCGAGCTCGATTGTCGTATGAGTCACAGGGATCAGAGCGTCTTCAGCGTGAGATTTCCCTACTCGACGACGCACTTCGCCGAATCCTTGAGCGACGTGAGTCACCCGATCTACTCGAGGCGTTCGAAGCAGTCCGCACCGGGGCGGGTTCCCGCATTGAAGAGACCGCTGCCTTGTTGGATGCGCTCCCGATCGAAACCGCAACCAAGCTCGCAGGAATCTTCTCCACTTATTTCTATCTTGCGAACATCGCGGAACAGGCGGATCGTGCTCGTCGACGCGAACACCCCGGTCGTCGACCACTCGATCTTGCGGTGGATCGCATACGAGAAGCGCTCGACCGAGGCGTGATCGGAGAGTCGCTCCTCCGGGAGCTTGTACGGCAGCTTGAGATTCGTCCCGTTTTTACGGCCCATCCCACCGAAGCAGCCCGCCGATCGGTGCTCTCCAAGCTTCGAGCACTTGGAGATTTCCTTGAGGCCACACCCCTCGATACCGAGTGGGAAGCGAGTGCGGCCCTCGAGCGCATCGATGAGATCGTCGAGTTGCTTTGGCAGACCGATGAGCTTCGCTTGGGCCGTCCCGAAGTGGTCGACGAAGCCCACAACGTGCTGTACTACCTGGACTCCTTGGCCAAGGGTCCGATCTTGAGGGTGACGAGAGAACTTGATCGCGCATTGCGGGCAATCGGTGCGCCGCTTGCCCCCGACGCACGTCCGCTGCGTTTTGGTTCATGGATCGGGGGGGATCGGGATGGCAATCCATTCGTGACTCCGGCGGTCACGCTCGAGAGCCTCAAGCTCTACTACCTACGTGGCGTGAATGCCCTCGTGCCGATGATGCACCGACTCGTCGATGAGCTCAGCATCTCGATTCGATTCTCGTCCATTTCCCAAGAGCTCGAAGCATCAATCCGCCAGGACCTCGCGCAGGTTGACAACATCCATTCGAGATTTCTCCGACTGAACAAGGAGGAGCCTTATCGAGTGAAGCTTGGGGCGATCCTGGCCAAGCTTTTCGCGACGCGTGATCGAATCGAATCGGGTGGACACCATCGCCCTGGTAAGGACTATCTAGAGACTCGCGAGCTTCTCGATGATCTCATGGTAATGTTCCGATCTCTCCGCGCGAACGGCGACGAGCGGGTCGCTGAGGGAACCTTACGTGAGGTGATTCGCCAGGTCGCGACGCTTGGCCTGTCGTTCGTGCAGCTCGATGTGCGAGAGCACGCGCAGGCTCACCATGAGGCGCTCTCCGTACTGTTCGACCGACTCGGTCCTGGAAGGATACCCTATGCCCAGCTGCGCCGGGGCGAACGACTCGACGTGCTTGCCGATGAACTATCGTCGCTGCGTCCGCTGTCGCATCAGCCTCCACCGCTCGAGGGCACGCCACGCCGGACTTACGAGACCTTCCTCGCGATCCGCGAGGCAATCGATCGATTTGGACCCGAGGTCTGCCAGAGCTACATCGTGTCGATGACCCAGGGCCCAGACGATCTTCTTGCCGCCGTCATCCTTGGACGAGAGGCGGGACTCGTCGATCTTTCGGCGGGAAGGGTCATGGTGGATTTCGTACCGCTGCTTGAAACGAGCGCCGAACTCGACCACGCCGGTGACATCTTGGATCAGCTCCTTTCGTTCCCGGCGTATCGGTGGCTCGTGTCGCTCCGCGGGGACACCCAGGAGGTCATGCTTGGGTATTCCGACTCCAACAAGGAGGTGGGTATCACCGCTTCGCAGTGGGGAATCCACCGAGCTCAGCGCCACCTTCGCGACGTGGCTCGCAAGCACGGTGTCCACCTCCGACTCTTCCATGGCCGGGGCGGAACCGTAGGTCGAGGAGGCGGCAATACCTATGCCGCCGTCATGGCACAGCCCTGGGGTGTCTTCGAAGGGAAGATGAAGCTGACCGAACAGGGCGAGGTGATCTCGGACAAATACCTTCTGCCGTCGCTCGCGACCGAGAGTCTCGAACTTCTGCTTGCCGCCGGACTCGAAGCCGGTGCGCTCCATCGCACTCCGATGGTGGCCCCATCCGATCTTGTCGCCTGGGAAGCAGCGATGGAAGTCGTGGCTGACGCGTCGGTCGAACGATATCGTTCACTCGTCACGCACCCAGACCTTCCGGCATATTTCGCCCAGTCGACACCAGTCGAGGAGCTGGCGCACCTGAACCTTGGTTCGCGGCCCGCGCGACGCTCGACGACAGGAGCGGACATCCAGTCCCTGCGTGCCATCCCCTGGGTCTTCGGGTGGACGCAGTCGCGCCAGATCGTGCCTGGGTGGTTCGGCGTCGGCTCCGGACTCGTTGCGGCACGTCGCGCAGGATACGGCGAGCAGTTGGGCGAGATGTACCGCGGCTGGCCCTTCTTTGCGAACTTCGTCTCCAACGTCGAGATGACCCTCGCAAAGACCGATCTGCGCGTTGCCCGCCTCTATGTCGAGTCGTTGGTACCTCCCTCACTGCATCCGATCCTCACGGTCATCGAAGAGGAGTACGAACGTACGCTTACCGAGGTGCTTTCAGTGACCGGTTCCACCCGCCTCTTAGCACAACAGCCGACGCTCCGTCAGACGCTTGAGACCCGAGACGAACACCTTCTACCTCTTCAGCTCATGCAGATTCAGCTCCTAGAGCGTGTTCGTGCCGCACGGGAGGCGGGGGGTGAGCCCGATGAATCACTCATGCGCGCGCTGCTGCTTAGCGTCAACGCCATCGCGACGGGCTTGCGAAACACGGGATAGTAGTCTCGTGCGACTCAGTCGTCGATGAGCTCGATCGAATCGCCGAGCCTGAGCTCTCCAGGTGTTACCACCTGCGCGTAGATTCCGAATGAGCCATCGTGTTGACGCTCGAGATCCCCGAGTAGTCGTGGCGAGAAGGTGATTCCAGGCTGGGCCATGGTGATCATGACGCATCGCTCAGTCACTTTGAACGGGCGAAGGACTGCATCACCGAGCCGTATCGCATGTCTCGTCCAGCTCTCCTCCTCCCATGGCTCGCTCGTCTGAATAACGATGTTGGGGCGAAATCGCCTTGCGTCGATCGCTACCTCTGGGTGACGGCTTTGGAGCCAGGCGAGGGATCCGGTCGTGATTATATGGACTGGAGAGTCGTCATGATGAGAAACCTCTGCCTCTTGGCGAAGAGAGACCTCTTCACCGAGGAGTTCGGAGATCCGGACCGGTGTCGAAGGATGATCACCCCGCGCCCGAATACCGTCAGGGAACGAAATGAGCGGCACATCGTCCTTTTGAGAGCTCGCGCTGAGATCGAGAAGCCCGGACATTCGACGAAAACGCTTAGTGGTCTTGCCACTTCCGATCTTGCCGTCATTGCCGACGATTGCCCATGATCGGTCTCCACAGAGACCTCGCAGATCAAGGGAGCATCTCTCAAGACGCTCGCCACCGAGGGACTTGATGGGATAGCGCCAAAGCTCGGCGATGGTCCCAAGGGTGTGCGGACTCGGCGTCATACTCCTCCACAAACTACCCCGCGCAACGACAGCACTCACTCGATGGGTCGGCGGAGTTCTCCGAGGAACTGATCGATGCGTTCGAGTGGTTCCCTGTGGATGGACGGTTTCGCGCACCCATCCCTGTGATGCCTTTGCACCACAGGGATGGGTGAGGGTTTACTCCTGCTCGAAGATGGGAAGTTGCGGAATCTCTCTGAGGCTTCGCTTGAGCTCAGCGAAGCTTGGGAATCGAGAGAGACCGATGACATGATCC
>JBMFXL010000183.1:0-4161 GCA_049964275.1 Acidimicrobiales bacterium
CTAGTCTGGGAGCCATGCAAGCACCTCACGAGGTGCTCGAACGAGCACACGACACGAACGCGCACGAAGATCGTCCGTGGATAGTGATTGTCTGGAACGACCCGGTCAATCTCATGAACTATGTCGTCTGGGTGCTGCAACGCGTCTTCGGATACTCCAAGGAGAAGGCCACAACACTCATGCTGCAAGTACACAATGATGGACGTGCAATCGTGTCCTCGGGCTCTCGGTCTGAGGCTGAGCGTGATGTCAACAAATTGCACTCCTATAGCCTCTGGGCAACGATGCAGCAGGACGCATAGCGTGCTCGATAGGGTCTTTCAACTTTTGCCGAGCGGCAACGTGCGTGTACACCTTGGCGGCGAAGAGCGGGAGTTCCTTGCGAACTTACTCCGCGATGCGACGGTACTCGTCGACGAAGATGAACGGTCGATGTGGAGGCTCTTCCCTCCCATCTATGAGGACGCAAGCCTTCAGGCCGGCGCGGAGCTGTCATCTGAGCTCTTTCAGGATCGTTCGGGCGAAATCGTCAAGGAACTCGACCTCTGTCGTGACCTTCTCGAACACGCCGAACTCGACCGAGAGGAGGCGGATCAGCTTCTTCGGGGCCTCAACCGCCTTCGACTCGTTCTTGCCGGTATATTGCGAATCGACGTCGACGGTTTCGAGCTACCCCAAGATTCTTCAGAGAGCGCGAAGCTCACCTATGATCTTTATAACTTTCTGAGTTGGCTGATGTCAGCGCTCATCGACGAACTTCCCACCTGAGGGTTGCGTCTGTCCGAAAACGATACCGAGTTCAGGAGAGGTCAAGTGAATCCACCACGACGCAATCGACGAGTTGCCCTCGTGTGCGATGATGTCGAAGGGGCCCGCACGATTCCCACCTTGCTCTCCGCACGCGGAATCGATGTCGTACCACTCGATTCAGAGGTGACAACGATCCTGGTCGATGGAGTACGCAATGTGGGGGCCATTCCGAGCGAACAGCTGAGAAATCGCCACATCGTGGCATGGTTCAACCCCGACAGCGACAGTACTCGAGCTCCTGTTCACCGAACCTTACCGAACTCCGAGTGGTTCATCAAGCTTGACCGAGCCGCCTTTGCACAGGCCTCGTTAGCCGAGGAGTTTCCCATCGTCGGGCCTATCGCCATCCTCGAGGTCGATGGTGCCGATGCCTGTGGATGGATCAACGAAGCGTTGACAGATCGCACGGTCATCGCAACGGAATCACGCGCTGACCATGTCGTCACCTACGTAGGCATCTCGCTGCGGGCGCTACTGAGCCCCTCGCGCACGAACACCGCCCTGCTCGACGCCTTGATGACCTCACACAGCTCACAAATCTCGCCTTCCCGGTCGTACGGTGTCGGTGTCGTAGGTTACGGACCCTTTGGAGGGATGGGCCACTATCACGGCACTGCCTCTAACGCGACGCCGGGACTCTCTTTCGTCGCCGCGATCGATCCTTCGGATGATCGGCGACGCCAGGCCGAACAGGATTTCCCAGGCATCGCCACCTTTCGTTCCATAGACGAACTCGAGGATCACGATGATATCGATATCGCGATCGTCGCTACGCCCCCGCTTTCCCATTTCCCGCTCGCGAAGCAGTTGCTCTCCATGGGCAAGCACGTCGTGATCGAAAAGCCAATGTGCATCTCGGTGAAAGAGGCAGACGAGCTCATTTCCCTCGCCGACTCACATGATCGGACCCTCACCGTGAATCAAAATCGTCGATGGGATCAAGATTTTCGAACCGTGCGACAGTTAATCGATCTCGGAGCTTTAGGAGATGTGTTCAACATCGAGACCTTTGTAGGGGGGTTCGAGCATCCATGCCGCGAATGGCATTCCGACGAGTCGATCTCAGGCGGTATCGCGTATGACTGGGGTGCTCATCACATCGACTGGATCATTCAGCTCTTCGGCGATGCTCCGGTGTCGATCTCGACACAGGCCCATAAACGTAAGTGGTTCGAGGTCACAAACCTCGACCAGATTCGGATACACATGGTGTTTCCCGGAGGGCGGGAGGCGACGTTCTACCAAAGCGAAATCGCTGCGATCCGCCGGCCGAAGTTCTATATCCAGGGAACTAGGGGGACACTCGTAGGAGAATATCGACCCCTCCGATTCGAATCTGTCCACCCTCATCACGGCTACGAACGGATCGACTATCACCACGCCGAAGCTCCCGCGCAGCTCACTCTCGCGACGTATCGTGGGCTAGAGGGTGTTTCGACCGAATCAGTGCCATTACTTCCCCCTGATCGCTTCGGCATTCACCGCAATCTCTCTGACCACCTGCGATTCGGTACACCTCTCGACGTGCGACCGGAGGACGTTCGAGAGGTCGTCCGGGTTCTTGAACGCTCACACGAGCAATCCAAGCAGTATCTGAATGACTATCGAGACTGAGACGGACAGGCCCCTGGGCTTCGGTGTCGTTGGCGGGACGAGCTATGTCGCCCGTAAAGCGGTAATGCCTGCAATCCGAACTAGTCCCTATGCTCGACTCGTCGGCGCCTCGAGTAGGACACCCAAGAGCTTGCAAGAAGATCCGCTCGCACCTGATGAGCGGGCATACGCCTCGCTCGAGGAGATGTTGCGCGATGACGACATCGAAGTCATCTACGTCCCGCTCCCCAACGACCTTCATCTCGATGTGGTGCGAGCCTGCCTGGCCGCTGGGCGACACGTGCTCTGCGAGAAGCCCATTTTCCTTGAGGACTCCCATTTCGACCTCATCGCGGAAGAGGCGGAGCGGGCGGGAAAGGTCGTGGCTGAGGCATTCATGACTTCGTATCATCCCCGCATGCGACTCCTGGTGGAACAACTTCGCAATGGTGAATGGGGAACGGTCTACGGTATCTCCACCTCGTTTACAGGAACGCTCTCACCGCTCGAAGGATACCGTCTTTCCCCCGAGCGCGGCGGTGGCGTACTTTGGGACGTTGGTTGCTATGGGCTCCATCCAATTGTGGAGGTTCTCGGCAGCAAGCCCGAACTGATCCAAGCCACAATGACGCCAGTTGGGCCAGGAGGAGTCGACGCCACCGTCGCTGCCTACCTTCGGTACGAGCATGCTGATGCCTTTGTTCGGCTCTCCTTCCTCTCGGGCGATAGCCAATCAGTCTCGGTCTGGACTCATTCGCATCACCTTCACTTCACTCATGCCAGCACCCCTTCTCCAGAGGAGAGCGGGTTCTCCGCAACAGGAGTCGACGGCAGTTCTCGAACCGTGGCAACGGCGGCGGCCGATCCCTATTCCGAGATGATCGATGAGGTCGCAGTAGCAATGAGGAGGGGAATCCAGCCTTCGTGGAATCTCGCTCGCTCACGGGAAATGAGTCGTCTCATTCGTCAAATCCGGAAGAGTTTCAGATCGTCCCAGGAATGACAGCGGTCGTCTCGAAGTTAAAACCACTATGCAGACCACCACATTCTCCACATCCGATCATGTAGAGATAACGTATCGGTCGTGGGATGGGGGAGGGCGAGGAGTCGTGTACGTCCATGGACTTGCATCCAACTCGCTCTTGTGGCAAGCAATGGCCGAGGACATGAGTCTTCACGGATTCAAGGGTGCAGCCATTGACCAACGAGGTCACGGTCGGTCGGATCGACCGTCTGCGACAGAGTTCTCGGTCGAGCGCATCCGTCAAGATCTCCTTGAGTTCATCGAGATGCTTGAGATCATCGACCTTGGATGGAAGCACCCTATACTCTTGGGGCAATCGTGGGGATGCGCAGTCGTACTGGACTTCATTGCGCACTTTCCCAGTCTCGCCTCCGGAGCCGTGCTCGTCGACGGGGGATTTGGCGTGATGAAGGAGCGATTTCCCACCTGGGAGCTCTGCGCCGAAATGCTTGCACCCCCGAGGTTCACTGGAATTACTTTGGACGAATTGGAAGCTCGGCTTCGCCAGAGCCACTCGGACTGGCCGGAGTCTGGCATTCTTGCCACACTCGCCAACCTTGAAGAGGATTCCGACGGCCACGCCCGAGCCCGGCTCTCGTTCGATAGCCACATGGCAATACTGCACGACCTCTGGGAGTTCGACCCACCGTCGTTGGCCCCAATGATTTCGACTCCCGTCGAGTTCGTCGTAGCACTGAACGATGATATGGGTGGGCGCGACTCCAAGATCGCTG
>JBMFXL010000184.1:0-4144 GCA_049964275.1 Acidimicrobiales bacterium
GGTCGGAATCGTTCCAAGTACCGCACCGGAGACCATCGCGACCGCCATGGTCTCGCCGAGCGCGCGAGCGAGCCCGAGGAAGCTTGCGCCGATGAGACCAGAAGTGACCCACCGGAGGCTCACCTTACGGACGACCTCCCCTTCGGTGAGACCGAGTGCCTCGGCTCCTTCGGTGGTGAGGGTCGGAACTTGTCGAAGGAGATCCCTTGATGTGGATGCGACGATGGGGATGATCATGATCGCGAGGATGATACCGGTGGTAAAGAGTCCCTCACCGTGTCCGGGATTGCCTCCTAGGAACTTGATGTGGAGGGTATGGGTGAAGAATGAGGCGATGTGGGGGAAGATGTGCTTCGCAAGGTAGGGACCCAGCGTGAACGCACCCCAGAGGCCGTAGATGACGCTTGGAATACCCGCCAATACTTCTACGAAGACGCCTACTACACGAGCGACTGAGCGAGGAAGGCGGTTGACGATGGTGATCGCACTGCCGATGGAGATCGGTACCGCGATGATGAGCGCGATGATTGAGGAAACGAGGGTTCCATAGATCAAGGGCCACGCCCCGAAGGACACACCCGCAGGATGCTCGACACCGCCGGTCGTCACTGCCTGTGCGTACTGACTTCCAGGGTTCCATGGAATGCGTGAGAGGAATCCGATCCCGTTGAACTTGATTGCGGGCAGCGCTTCGACGAAGAGCACGAGCGCGATCAGGATCAACGCAAGGAAGGGAAGTACCGAGAGAATTCCAGTGAACCACTTGACGGTTCCGACCCCGATGTCGAGGCGTCGTCGCGTGGAGGAGGGGGGGGTCGGTTCGGTGGGAGATTCGGTGAGATCGATCATGCTGCGCCTTTACGAGTCGATGGTGACGAAGGGGAGAGGCGGACAGACTGGCCGCGGCCAAAGATTGGCGCTCGCCACGGCCCGTCCGTCCGCCAGCTTGATTCCTAGCCCGCCGAGATGGTCTGGATCTGGTTCAGCGAAAGCTGCGCCACACCAGAGGGCAGGGGAAGGAAGTTGACCTTCGCAAGGTACTGCGAGGAGTTACCGTACTGAGGGTCGAGACACCAGGCCAGCAGGGCCTTGATTGCCTGCGCCTTGTTGGGGTCCGTCTGCTTCGAGTTCACGATTGCGTACTCGTAGTTGATGATCGGATACCCGTTCGAGGCATTGTCGTACACGAGAGAAAGCGCCTCGTTCTTCAGCGTCGTCGAGTTCAGCGCAGCGGCCTCTGCGCCAACGGTGGTGGAGTTGAGCTGCTCATAGTTGCCGGACGCGTTCTGCAAGAGTGCCTGTCCAAGGCCGACAGTCTGGGTCTGGGTCTGGAAGGAGACTCCGATGTAGGCAATGCAACCCGGAGTGGCCTGGCAACCTGAGACCATACCGCCGTTACCGTTCTCAGCAAGCGCGCCAGGAACCGTTGGCCAGTTGATCGTCGTGCCGAATCCCGGACCGCTCGAAGAGCCCCAGGTGGTTGGGTTGGACTTCGAGAGGTACTGCGAGAAGATGAACGTATCGCCAGATCCGTCCGAGCGATGCAACGGGACGATGGCCAGATTCGGAAGCGTCACGCCGGGGTTGGCTGCCGCGATTGCCGAGTCGTTCCACTTGGTGATCTTCCCGGTGTAGATACCGTCGAGAATCTTGCCGTTGAGCTTGAGGTTGGAAACGCCAGGGACGTTGTAGTTGATCATCTGCGCCGAGATGGCGAGCGGGATGTTCAACAGTGTTGGCGTGGCCGCGAGCACGGTGGGCGAAAGATACGCATCCGAAGCTCCGATGTCCACGGTCCCGTTGGCTGCGTCAGAGATACCCGTTCCTGAACCGGTGCTCGCGGTCGTGATCTTGATGTTGGAGTACTGTTGCGTGTACGCAGGTGCCCAATAGTTGAAAAGTGGGTAGAGCAGCGTGCTTCCGGTCTCTTGGAGCGAGACCGCCGATGACGGTGGCGTCTCCAGCGACGAGAAGGTCACGCCTGCGGTCGTCGTCGTCGACTTCGCAGTCGATGATGACGCGGCCTTCGTGGTTGTCGTCGAACCAGATCCGCTGCCGCAAGCGGCGAGCACGATCCCCAGCGTCGAGACGGACAACAGCGCCGTGAGGCGTCTTGTAGCCATGTTTTTGTCTATCCTCCTAGAAAGCGTTCGTTGTAGGCGGGGCGCCTCGAACGGTTGTCGTTGTGTTTCTCCAACTTCCCGGCGCCTAGCCGACGACGCCGGAGACGTATCGTTGCGTCTCCTCTCTGTCGGGGGCAGAGAAGAGTTTGGCGGTCGGGCCATACTCGATGAACTGCCCCTGGTAGAGAAAGGCGGTGTAGTACGACAGCCGCCGGGCTTGCTGGAGATTGTGCGTGACCACGATGAAGGTCAGCTTTGGTGACAGCCGGGCGATCAAGCTCTCTACTGCTTCGATGGAGATCGGATCGAGCGCCGAGGTCGGCTCGTCGAGAAGAAGCACCTCGGGAGCGACTGCGAGTGCTCGTGCGAGGCAGAGGAGCTGCTGCTGTCCTCCGGAGAGCCGGAAGGGAGAGTCGTTGAGTCGATCTTGCACTGCCTTGAGGAGCCCGACCTCTTGTAGGAGGTCTCTCGCGATGGTGAGTCGCTCCGCCTTGTTGGCAAGCTTGTGGGACTTGAGTCCAATGGTGACGTTGTCAATGATCGACATGGGAAAGGGATTCGGGCGCTGGAAGAGCATGCCTACCCGGCGGCGAAGGTCGAGGAGGTCGAGCTTTGGATCGAAGATGCTCTTGCCGTCGAGGGTGACCTCTCCCGTGTGGCGATAGCCGCGCACCTTGTCGTTCATGCGGTTGATCGATCGCAGGAACGTGGACTTTCCAGAGCCGGACGGCCCGATGAGCGCGGTGATCGAACCGCGGGGAAATGAGAGCGAAACATCCCGCAGCACCGTGTTGTCCCCGAAGGAGAGACTGAGGTTATCGCTTC
The DNA here is from genome assembly GCA_049964275.1 of Acidimicrobiales bacterium. GTDB lineage: Bacteria > Actinomycetota > Acidimicrobiia > Acidimicrobiales > Acidimicrobiaceae > JAJYZP01. The sequence goes on from JBMFXL010000184.1 coordinate 2,949, forward strand.
TGAGCACGAGATCCGAGGTATCGAGATCTGGCTCGACGTTCCGTACGACGGTCGATTTCATAGGAGAGTCTGTCGTATCGTTGTTAGAGCCGAGAGGTCCTGTTTCGATTTCCACGTTCGCACTCACTTTCGTCACTGGGGACAACCCGCCAATTGGTGGTCCGCCTTCGTGCGTGACCCACGCTAGGGAAGCGTGGTGAACTGAAAGTTACGTAATGGTGAACTCTTTCGGGGTGGGTGATGAATTCTGGCGTCAGAGCCTCCATGCCCTGCCAAAACAGGGCCGTTCGGCCCTGTGGTAATGCCAGACGGCTCGCAACTGGCGTGCTGACGTCGACGCTCCAGACCGTCGTGTCCTATGCCACCCTCGTCGGGCGTCGAGTTCGCCATGAGACCTAGACTGTTCACAATATTTCGAAGTGTTGCGTGGCCCGAGAAGGGTTCAGGCTCAGTGCGTCTGGAGGTTCGGTGGCGGAAATCGAGATCGGTATCGGGAAGTCGGGTCGGCGCGCTTACGGCTTCGACGACATCGCTATTGTTCCTTCTCGGCGCACGCGTGACCCTGAGGATGTGGATATTACGTGGGAGATCGATGCCTACAAGTTCGATATCCCCCTCATGGCCTCCGCGATGGATGGAGTGGTCTCACCAGCGACGGCCATTGAGATTGGGCGCCTTGGTGGAGTTGGTGTCCTGAATCTGGAGGGCCTCTGGACCCGTTACGAAGATCCCGAACCGCTTTTGAAGGAGATCGCGTCCCTCGAGCCCGAAAAGGCGACGGCTCGGATGCAGCAGATCTACGGTGAGCCGATTCGTCCGGAACTTGTCACCGCTCGGATCAAGGAGATCAAGTCCGCTGGAGTCGTATGCGCGGCGTCGGTGACCCCTCAGCGAACCGAGTCGCTCATTCCTGCGATTCTCGCGGGTGAGCTCGACATGCTGATCATCCAGGGCACGGTCGTCTCGGCGGAGCACGTCTCGAAGACCGTGGAGCCGTTGAACCTGAAGAAGTTCATTCGTGAGTTGGAGATCCCGGTAATCGTGGGTGGCTGTGCCTCGTATCAGGCCGCGCTTCATCTCATGCGCACCGGTGCAGTCGGTGTCCTCGTTGGCGTTGGTCCCGGTAACGCGTGTACGACGCGTGGAGTCCTGGGCCTCGGTGTGCCTCAGGCGACCGCGATTGCAGATGCTGCTGG
>JBMFXL010000185.1:0-4087 GCA_049964275.1 Acidimicrobiales bacterium
AGCCCGCGCCTGATTGAGATCGGAGTCGAGACTCCTCCATGTACGGCAGAGTCCGTTGCTCAGCTGCCCACCGATTGGGACCCCCGGGGATGGATGAGCGTGAGGTCTGGTCGAGGCACTAGTGGAAGATGAGCAACATAGAAGCTACACATCTGCGATCGACTTCGATCGTCTGCCAGCAGTATGCGACCGGGAAGAATCGCTCCCGCAAAAAACACTAACATCGGTGGCGTTAGGCACCTATGCAACAGGTGCATGAACGGAGTGAGGACAGGGAATGACGATCGATCAGTCGATGAAAGCCACCCAATGGGATTCGGTGCTCGATGCGATCGGTAATACGCCGCTGGTAGAGATCGAACCGGGAATCTTGGTCAAGCTCGAGTATCTGAACCCGTCCGGATCGATCAAGGCGCGCATTGCCAAATACATGATCGAACGCGCGGAAGAGGAGGGCATGCTCCGAGCCGGGATGACAATCGTCGAGGCGAGCAGCGGAAACACAGGGAATGCCATGAGCATGGTCGCCGCGGTCAAGGGTTACCCGATGGTTGTAGTGATGCCATCTGGCATGTCGGCCGAACGTCGCAAGATCTCGAGCGCGTTCGGTGCCGAGGTACGGGAGATCGGCGACTTTCACGTGAACTCGGCGCTCGACTATGCCCGTGAACTCGGGAAAGAACCTGACTACTTCAATCCTGGGCAGTTCGATTCCGAGTGGAACGTCGAAGAGAACCGAACGTGGCTCGGGCAGGAGATCATCGGACAGCTTGGAGATCGAGTACCAGACGCCATCGTCATGGGAGTGGGAACTGGTGGCACGCTCGTCGGCGTGACCATGGCACTACGCGAGGTCAATCCCGCGCTCGTCTCCGTAGGAGTCGAGCCTGACGAGTCCTGTACCATACTCTGCGGCGAGGTCCACCATCATCAGATCGAAGGCATTGCGGACGGATTCATCCCGGGGATCTTCGCTCGACACAGAGGGATCGTGGACGAGATGTCATCGGTGACAAGCGCCGATGCGATGACTGAGATGCACCGTATTGCTCGGGAGCATGGGATGTTCGTGGGACCAAGCTCTGGAGCCAATCTGCTGGCTGCACGGCGACTCATATCTCGATTGCCTGCAGACTCCACGGTCGTGACCTTCTTCTGCGATGAAGGGGAGAAGTACCTCGACGCCTACTTCTAGGCAGTCGCTACCTTGTGTGATCCCGTCTCGAGAGGACGTTGGCTACGAACGTGCTTCGCCTTGGGGGACAGGGGGAAACCACCCTGCTCGCGAAAGAAGCGCTGGTGCCTGGGTATGAAGGCGATCAGTGATGAATCTGCTCGCTTCGATGAGCGTGTCGTACTCGAGCGATATGGGAGCGCCGGCCCGTTGCAGGAGGTAGTAGAGATCTTCCGTCCCGATATTGCCTGTGGCATTCGGGGCGAACGGGCACCCACCGATTCCTCCGGTCGCCGCGTCGAGTGCCTCGACACCGAGTTCCCAGCCCGCATATGCGTTTGCATACCCGGTGTTCCTGGTGTTATGGAGGTGCAGTCTGAGGGGACGATCCGTCTCGTTTCGGGCCGCGCTCACGAGCCGCTTGACATCTGCAGGCGTACCGACGCCAATGGTGTCGGCGAGCGCGATTTCATCGACTCCGAGTCCATCTCCGAAGGTGACGAGTCTTATCACCTGTGAGGTGGTGACTGGTCCTTCGAAGGGGCAACCGAACGATGCCCCGATGGTCAGAGTGACGCGAACACCTGCGTCTTTGGCACGCAGGACCATTGGCGCCAGCTGACGAACGCCTTCGTCGACGGTGGTGCCCTGATTGCGCATCGAGAACGTATCGGTGGCAACCAGCACGAAGTTCACCTCGTCGACCTTGGTGTCAAATGCCCGAGTGAGTCCGCGGTCGTTCATCACGAGTCCGATGTAGGAGACGCCCTTGTCCCTGGGTACCCCTGCCATCACCGCTTCCGCGTCGGCCATCTGAGGGACGCGATCTGCACGCACGAATGAGACCGCTTCGATGCGTCGGATCCCGGCTTGGATCAGTAGCTCGATGAAGGCAATCTTGTCGGCGGTCTCGACGACCGCCTTTTCGTTCTGGAGCCCGTCGCGGGGTCCCACATCGATTATCTCCATCGTGCCTCCTGGTCCGACCTCGTATGCAATGTGAGGTCCAGAATGGAAGGAGCACGCCAGTTCCGCGCCCCAGTTCTCATCATTGTATGCAATTGTGTGCTGGTCTGCCTCAGAATGAGATCGCTTGCCTTAGCAGGTAGGCGCGTTCGTCTCCTCGAACGTTCGACGGATGGCGTTCCAACCCGCGCGGAGGTGTGACCGCATTACCGATGAGGCCCATTCGCCGTCTCGCGCGGCGAGCGCACGTACGATCTCGTGATGGTGGGCGAGGCTCCGTGCCATCTCGTCAGGCTCGTAGCGTGCAAAAGTCTGGCGTACCATCGGCACCTGCACGATCGAACTCACCAAGCTCGAGAGACGATCGTTGCCCCCAAACTCAAGGATGGCGGAGTGGAATGCATTGTTGAGCTCGGTGATACGAGGCACGTCGGGGCGAGTGGATGTGGCCGCCTCCGACATTGCATTGGCGAGACCGCCAAGTACGGAGATGTCGGTGGTGGGATTCTGTGCGGCAAGGTAGGAGCCATGAGGCTCGAGCAGAAGGCGGACCTCGTAGATCTGGTTGAGGTCGTCAAGCGTCCATCGGGCAATACGCACTCCGCGATTGGGCTCATGGAGCACGAGCCCATCGGCGACCAAGCGACCGAGTGCCTCTCGAATCGGAGTGCGACTGATCGCGAGCTGCGCTGCAAGCTCATTCTCCCTCAGCCATTCCCCAGACCTGAGCTGCCCACTCACGATCTGTGATCGAATGTGCTGGTAGGCAATTTCCGTCGAGAGGCCGACATCGGGCAGGTCCGTACGCTGAGTCATCTCCACATTCCTCTCAGGTCGTCTGATTCTCGGGAGCGCGGTGGTGGAAGAATCCTAGCTCACTGAGGGATTGTATGGAATATGAGGAAAATTCCGAAATTGACCCCCCGGTTGCCATTGCAAAGGCAAGTCAGAAGGAGTAAGAAATGGAGATCGAATTTGTCCGGATGGTGATTGTATACGAAATGGGGCAGATGTGACCGACAGTGAAACCCTTCCTCTAGGGGACATTCGTGTCATCGAGATGGGCACACTCCTCGCTGGGCCCTTCTGTGGTCAGCTGCTTGGCGACTTCGGCGCGGAGATCATCAAGATCGAAGACCCGAGATCGGGAGACCCCATGCGCCAATGGGGTCGGGAGAAGGCCCATGGCAAGTCGCTGTGGTGGCCGGTGGTCGCGCGTAACAAGAAGTCGGTGACGACCAACCTCCGCACTGAAGGCGGAAAGCAGATCATCCGTGATCTCGTTGCGCACTCCGACGTGCTCCTCGAGAACTTCCGGCCAGGAACCCTCGAGCGGTGGGGGCTCTCGCCAGAGGAGCTTTGGGAGATCAACCCCAAGCTCGTCATCACGCGTGTATCGGGCTACGGCCAGAGTGGCCCCTACTCCTCGCGCGCAGGTTTCGGGGCGATCGGCGAGGCAATGGGTGGGATCCGTTACGTGACAGGAAACCCAGAGCTACCTCCGTCGCGTGCAGGAATCTCACTCGGTGATGCGCTCGCAGCAATCTTCGCCACACTCGGCACCCTGGTCGCGCTTCATCAGCGCGAGCGGAGCGGGAAGGGTCAGATCGTCGACTCGGCAATCTACGAAGCGGTGTTGGCGATGATGGAGTCACTCATTCCTGAGTGGGCGCTCGCTGATTACCAGCGCGAACGTAGCGGTCCAGTCTTGCCGAATGTCTCTCCTAGCAACGTCTATCCGACCAGGGATGGCGAGATGATCTTGATCGCAGCGAACCAGGACACCGTGTTCGAGCGACTGTCGACCGTCATGGGCCAGCCCGAGCTCGCCAAGGACGAGCGATTCTCCTCGCATTCCGCACGAGGCCGATACATGGAGGAGCTTGACGTCATCATTGCGGAGTGGACGAGTGGGATCGACGCCACCGAGCTCCTCGAGCTCCTGAG
>JBMFXL010000186.1:0-4084 GCA_049964275.1 Acidimicrobiales bacterium
TCGCATCGCGGAGGTGGCGGTGATCGGCGTGCCTCATCCGCACTGGAGCGAAGCGATCACTGCGGTGATCGTCCCTCAGCCAGGTGCCTCCCTTGACGAAGGAGCCATTCGCACCCAGCTTCGCGAGATGATCGATGCCTACAAGATCCCAAAGGCGATCATCATTACGGAATCGCTTCCCCATACCTCTACCGGGAAGATTCAGAAGAATCTCATACGAGATACCTACCAGGACATCTTTCAAGGGAGCGAGCGACTCGAAGAGTCGTCGTCGCCCACGTGAGCGCCTGAAGAGGGTCCTTGTGGTCTCGAGTGCGCAACTACCATCGATGAGGTCGGATCGTCTTCCAAGCAACAGGAGTAGGTGTGCGTCGGCTGATCATTGCGTCATTGGCGATCGTGGTGCTCTTTGGGATCGTACTCGTCACGATCGGTCCTGGGAAGTCGACGGCTGCCACGACGACCACGACAGCGAATACTCCGGTGACGTCGTGGAACAACCGCTATGGCACGATCCCGCTCGCACTCTCGGTGGATCTAACGGCACTTGCCGGAATACAGTTCGGCAAGCCAATCAATCCCGACTGCGCCCAACTCCAGTATGACGTCCAGAACGGACAGAAGGCGCCGTCAATCCCTAAGACCTCGCTCGAACAGTCCTGGAGTGGCCTGCTCGGTCAGTTGAACGACCTGGTGACCTCATGTGCGGGAGTCGTGCAGGATCCGTCGAATCAGACTTCGTTCGCATCGCTTCGTAGTCAATCCCAGACGCTTATTGCACCGGTCGACCGGATCATCTCTGACCTGCACGCCCGGTAGGCGCTCAAGCGGTGGCAGAGTGGTGCGGGCCGAAGAGATCTTGAGAGACCACCCACTGGTAGAGACCATCGAAGTTCACTGTGCCTAGACCAGTCGCAAGGTTGTAGCCAGGAGTGACTGGGTACCGACCCGGAAGGAAATGTTCAAACTCGTTGGTGCCGGTTGCAGGCTGATGGAAGATCGAAGGGTCAATCGATGCGAGTGAGTAGAGCAAGGGATTGATGAGGCCAAATCGATGGTGCACAATGGTCTCAACATCGGAGAGTCCTGCGGCGAACAGTGGTGCCGCCAGGCTGGTACCGGCCCCATAGCTCCAACCCTGGCCAGGGAAGTTCATGAGCATGCCATCTGAAAGCATTGCAACGTCCGGCACCGCCCGACAACCCGCACGCCCGGCAGGGCAATTGCTTGCAATCTCCGGGCTTCTCGAGACCACGTCGCGCTGATAGAACGGCGCACTAAAGATAGTGGAGAGCCCACCGCCCGAGACGCCGTCGGCATTGTTCCAGACCGATGGGGTCGACGGTTGCGTGAGCGAATAGGTCACTCCTCCTACTCCGAGCACATTCGGCATGCCGGCGGGGTAGTCGACGTTTGCCGCGGTAGAACCTTTCTTGTCGATGTAGCATCCTGAGGATCCCGAATCACCAGAGGCCGCAACGATGGTCTGTCCTTGTGCTGCGGCCTCGAGGTTGATGAGTTGTTCAGTCGCAAAGTTGTTCGGGCTCCACTGCGCCGCACAGCTTCCCCAGGAGATCGAGATCACCGAGGCCGTATTTGCGGCGACCATCGCGAATTCATTGGAGTAGGAGTCATACGAGTACGAGACGTCGATCTTGCTCGTCGGGGCAAGTGCGGTAGCACCGTCAACGTCGATGACCACCTCACCTTCGTTGCTCGCCTTGGCGTTGGACGCGCCTCCATCGACAGGGGAGTACTGAATAGATGGGTGAAGTCCAAAACACTTTGAGAAAGACGCTATCGCCTGGGTAGTGGGGGAGCTCGCATGACCAGGCAGCGTTGGGTCGGTGTACTCAGCCAGTGCGATTGTCTGAGGAGACGAGGGGTTCGCGGGTAGGGGAAGACTGCTAATGCCATAGAGATCCGCCACCTGTGACGGAGTCAGCCCCTCGTAATCAGTCGCTTGAGGACAACCGGGATTCTGGAAGTAGGTTCCGCTGGCTTGACCGAGCGGCTCGGGAGCAAGAGGCGCGCCCAGCCTCTGGCGAGCGAAGGCAGACTGCGTTCCCGATGCAATATTGAGATCGGTGTAGTTGAGTACGAAGGGTGCAATCTGAGGGGGAATCGTCGGTGAGATGGCGACGTACTGTGTGCCCCTCAACGGTTGGGTGACGGAGGTAATCGTTGAGTCGATGGCTCGAGAGATAACGCCTGGTGGACCCTGCACCCGCAGCAAAATGCCATTCGCATTGAGATGAGTGCGAATTGGTCCGAAGCCCTGTAAGAAGGTGGTGACCGACCGGACTGACGACGGCAGTGCACCGAAGCGCTGTCCAAACTCTTTGACCGTCAAGAACTTCCCATAGCTCCTACTGGTTGGCGTGGAGACCTCTTGGACGAAGGCCTCGAGACTCGCAAGCGAGCGAGGCTTGAGCACGATGTCGAAGTGCATGCTGCCCGCTGCTTGACTCGCTGTTTTGGAGAGCGTTGGCGAAGAGGACGCGGGGAGAAACGATACGCCAGCGATACCACCAACGACCAGCGTGGCGGCGAGAAGCGCGAATGCGCCAGCCCTCCTGCGTCTCTTCGGGGATCTTGTGAGCTTTGGGATTGTCCCCACAGGACGGATCGACATCCCCACTAGGTCAACCGACGAGCCAGCGGAAGGTACCAATATGGTTTGGAATCGTAGGAAAGAGGCGCTCGGGGTGCCACTGCACACCGATGACTCCGTCTCCTTCGATTGCCTCAATCACCCCATCAGGTGAGAGCGCGGTCGCCCGAAGACCCTCGCCGACTCGATCGACGGCTTGGTGATGCAGCGTGTTGACCGAGTTGTCTCCGTTGGTCACCCTCGCCACGAGGGAGCGGTCGTCGAACTCAACGGTATGAGCGGGCTCGTACTCACGGGAGAGATCGGAGTGGTTCTCATATCCCGCACTTGGGAGGTCCTGGATGAGCGTCCCACCGAATGCGACATTGAGTACCTGGTGTCCTCGGCAGATCCCTAGCACACGTTTGCCTTGACGTCGGGCCGCCTCGATCACTGCGAGTTCGAAGGCGTCCCGAACGGGCTCGGTCTCTTCGGTGAGCGCTGAACGTTCAGCGCCGTAGAAGGACGGATCAACGTCCCATCCGCCGGTCACGATCATGCTGTCGACCTCTTTGACGGCTCGCTCCGCCATCTCTTGGACTGCATCCCTCCCGCCTGTGGTGAAGGCACCCACATAGGTCGCGGAACTCCACATGACCGGAAGCGCCCCAAGGGAGGTAATGGCATCGGAGTATCCGATATGGATGCCATATCGATATGGCTTCTGAAGCCCGCCTGTGATTCCGACTCGGTGCACCATTCAACCTTCCAACCATTCCCTGCAAGGTGCAGGTGTTATGAGACCCATCGTACCCCATGAATGCGTACATTTGGTGAATCTTCCGAGGTGACGCCCGCTATGTGCCATGCAAATCCGGCATCCCTTCCATGAGTACCCATGGTGGGTGGCGGGGTGCCGGACTGCACTCGGTTTTCAATTAATAGAGGTGTCGCCTTCTTGAACTACATATGCCGAATCCATCGGAGCAAGACCTTCGTCAGCCGTGAGGCGCGCCCCCGCACGCTTCGCCATGGAAGGAGCCACGATCACCGCCACGATTGCAATGAGGATCCACGCACCGCTCGCGATGGGGAGCCATGCAAGCACGCCCGTAGGGTAGGGCACCACGTTGCGATATACCGTATAGCCGAGCACGACGATTGCGAGGATCGGGATGATGATCTCCCACTGTGGCACCTTCATTCGTTTGGAGATGAACAGGAGGTAGATAGCGCCAACGGTCGCCAATAGATAGACCACGAGAAGGATCAGCGTTCCAATCGTTCCGAACCAGGAGAACTCATCGAATGCAGTCGCCCCGAAGAAGATCGCGGTGAGCGCCCCGATGATCGCAATTCCTGCAACTACGGCGAAGGTGGAGTTGATCGGGGTCTCGTACTTGGGCGACACCTTCATGAGCCCCTTCGCTCCAACGCTATCGCGATTGATGGCGTAGAGAAGTCTCGAAGCGCCCACTGAACTCGCAAGGG
>JBMFXL010000187.1:0-4080 GCA_049964275.1 Acidimicrobiales bacterium
CATGATGCCATCCTTCCCTCTAAAGAAGGTGTGCATCAAACCCGGGGCGCTTCATCAAGCGCATTGGCTTTGGGTTCCGGAACTTCCACAACTACCGGATACGAGTCCTGCTCTATGCAGGCAGACCCAACTGGCGGGTGCTCGATTCGATCGTGGTGCGGTGATGGTCAACACGCTGAAATCCGATGAGCCTTCAATGTCTACGATGACTTGAGACAGTGTCTCCGATCACTTGAGACATCACACAGTGGAGACGATGGGACTCGAACCCACGACCCCCTGCTTGCAAAGCAGGTGCTCTACCAGCTGAGCTACGTCCCCAATGGTTAATTAGACGGAAGGCCTCCGCTGTGGGGCTAGCTGGATTCGAACCAGCGACCTCAGCATTATCAGTGCTGCGCTCTAACCAACTGAGCTATAGCCCCAAGGAACCTACAGGATATACGCCCTATGATCTCGGCGTTGCCCCTGAACGCACATAGATCGTCATACCCCCGATGAGCTCCGCAACGAGGTTGAACACCCTGGACGCGATTACCGTGAGGGCTGCAGCGACAACAATCCACACCACCCCAAGTCCAATGAAGATCACAAGAATCTGCAGTCCTTGGATGTGGTAGGTCGCAGAACCAACCAACGAGTCGATGAGATGGTTGGCCTTCTGCTCGTAACCGGACGCGCCAAAAAAGTGCCAGAGGATGATGAACCCTACCATCACAATCAAAAACAGGAGAGAGTAGAAGACGAGTGAGACCCTGAACACTGAGAGTGAACTCACACCAGTTATGGCAAGCGGTTGACCACGAGAGGGCTTTGCACTCGCCGCGGGTCCTTGTTTCCTACGACTCGCCGACGCCTTGAGTTGTCGCGATGCAGCCGCACGATACTGCGACGCGGCCCGCTTCCCCCCGCGAGTCGAGACCGACTCAGAACTCACTCACCATCTCCCACGCTGAAGCTTCCATGCCGACGCTAGTCCTGTCCACCGGTGATAGGGACCAAACCTACGGAACTAACACTCTGTCCATCACCAAGTTGAATTAACTTTACCCCAGTTGCATCTCGGCCCTGTGAGGGAATCGCTGATGCATTGGTTCGGATCGTTACTCCGGAACTATTGACGATCAGGATCTCGTTGTCCTCACTGACGAAGAATGCATCGATGACGACACCTCGTTGCTGAACAACGCGGATAGCCCGAACACCCTGCCCTCCACGTTGCTGGGAGGGGAACAGCGAAGGACGAGTTCGTTTGCCGAATCCACCGTCGGTAACTATGAGGATGTCGCGCGCCGAATCCACAACGTCACCTGCCACGACGACATCTCCGCTCTTGAGTTTCATACCGCGTACACCTGAGGTAGCGCGTCCGGTTGCTCGAACGTCGTGCAGCGAGAATCGTATTGCCTGACCCCGACGGGAGATCAGGATCATCTCATCAGATTCGCTCGCAATCACCACCTTGACGAGCGAATCTCCATCGCGTAGGTCAATGGCACGAAGACCATCTCGCCGAGAGCGGTCATACTCTTCGAGCGCGGTCTTCTTCACCTGTCCAAGTGCGGTGATGAATACGAGTTCGTGGTCGGCCGGGAAGCTTCGGGTATCCAAAATGGCAGCCACAGTTTCACCCGAATCGAGGGGTAAGAGATTCACGATGGCCGTTCCACGAGCGCTCCGCTCGAATCTCGGAATCTCATGAGCTTTGAGCCGATAAACCTTGCCTTTAGAGGTGAAAACTAGGAGGTAGGAAAGCGTCATCGTGTGGATCACGTGATTGACGAGGTCCTCCTCCTTCATCTTCGCACCCACCACTCCCCTTCCACCGCGTCCCTGCGTACGAAACGATGTGTCCGAAAGTGCCTTGATGTAGCCGGATCTGGTGACCATGACTACCACCGGTTCGTCGGTGATGAGGTCTTCATCCTCAATGTTTCCTGGGTCGGACACAATTTTGGTCCGTCGACCCTCGTCAAATCGCTGTTTGATGTCGAGAAGTTCACCCTTCATAACTTCACGTTTGCGCTCTGGCGACTCGAGTATCTGCTCGAGCTCCGCAATCGTGGTCAATAGCTTCGCCATCTCGTCCTCAAGTTCCGAACGTCCCAAACGTGTGAGACGGCCAAGCGTCAGATCAAGAATATGGTTGGCTTGAACTTCAGTGAATTCAAAGGGGGTGGCCATGAGGCGCCCACGGGCGTCTGCCCGATCGTCCGATTCACGAATAGTGGAGATCACTAGATCGAGTTGATCGATACACCTAAGTAGGCCCTCGACGATATGCGCACGCTCCCTTGCTCGGCGAAGCCGGTATTCCGAGCGGCGTGTAATGACTTCGATCTGATGTGCGATGTAGTGCGTCAGTGCTTGTGGAAGCGAGAGTGTCCGAGGTACACCGTCAACGAGCGCGAGCACGTTTGCCGAAAATGAACTCTGCATCGGGGTGTGTTTGAAGAGGTTGTTGAGCACCACTGAAGCATTGGCGTCGCGCTTGAGATCGATAACAATACGAGTGTCTCGTTGTGCACTTGCATCGTTCGCTTCGGCGATTCCGTCAATCACCTTCTGCTCTACCAGCGTGCCAATGCGCGACAGGATCTGTTCGACCGAGGTCTGATAAGGAATCTCTGTTACGATGATCTGCGAACCGGATTTTGACTCCACGATCTCTGCCACCGCGCGAAGTTTGATCGAACCACGACCAGTTTCGTAGATCTCACGGATTCCACTTCGTCCTAAAATCAGTGCCCCGGTGGGAAAATCAGGCCCTTTGACGAACTCCATCAACTCCAATGCAGTTGCTTCTTGATGATCTGCGAGATAAATCGTTGCATCGATCACCTCGCCGAGATTGTGCGGGGGAATTTGTGTCGCCATTCCAACGGCAATACCTTGCGATCCGTTGACCAAGAGATTTGGGAAACGGGACGGCAAAACGGTCGGCTCGGACTCCTTGCCGTCATAATTCGACACGAAATCGACGGTCTCCTCGTCGATGGAGGCCATGAGCTCCAAGGAGATAGGAGCGAGTCGACACTCGGTATACCTGGGTGCCGAGGGACCCATGTTCGGGTCCGGTGAACCAAAGTTCCCGTGCCCATCAATAAGTGGCATCCGAAGCGAGAAGTCCTGGACCATTCGAGCAAGCGCGTCGTAGATCGCTGCATCACCGTGAGGGTGGTACTTTCCCATCACCTCACCCACGACTCGTGCGCACTTCACATGCGACCGATCAGGGCGAAGGCCTTCGCTGAACATGGCGTAGAGAATTCGCCGGTGGACCGGCTTAAGTCCGTCACGGACGTCAGGCAATGCGCGTGAGATGATCACCGACATGGAGTACTCGAGGAACGAGCGCTCCATCTCGTCTTGAATCTCAATGGGTTCGATCGACTCTTCGAAGTCAATCGTTGCGTTATCGTCTGGCACGTACCTCTCCTAACGTCTTCCGCGGCCTAAATATCCAAGAAACGTACGTCTTTGGCGTGCGTCTGGATGAAGTTCCTGCGGATCTCTACATCGTCACCCATAAGCACCGAGCAGATCTCGTCCGCGAGGGCCGCTTGTTCCAGGTTGATCTGCAACAGCGTCCGCCGCGATCGATCCATCGTCGTGCCCTTCAGCTCATCCCAGTCCATCTCCCCAAGTCCCTTAAGACGCTGGAATTCGTTCTTGTGGTTGGGGTGCTCAAGGAGGAATCCTCGTTTGGCGGCGTCGTCTTTGAGATAGACCTTATCCTTGCCGACCTCTGTCGAGTAGAGAGGGGGTTGCGCAGCGTAGACGAATCCCCCTTCGATCAACGGCCGCATCTGTCGGAAAAAGAAGGTGAGGAGGAGAGTTCGGATGTGCGAACCGTCGACATCGGCATCGGCAAGGATAATCACTTTGTGATAACGGATCTTGGCGACATCGAACTCGTCTCCGACATTGGCACCAATCGCCGCGATGAGCGATTGAATCTCCTGGTTGGCGAGCATTTTGTCAGTCCGAGCTCGCTCCACATTGAGGATCTTTCCACGAATCGGAAGGATTGCCTGAGTCCTCGGATCTCGTCCGTCACGCGCAGATCCACTTGCCGAG
>JBMFXL010000188.1:0-4073 GCA_049964275.1 Acidimicrobiales bacterium
GCCAGTAACCCTTACCATCAGGCGTCGAGGCCATGCCCACGATGGGCTTGTTGAGTGGCTTGCCACCCATCGAGCCGTAGAACTGGGCGTCACCGAAGGAGAAGATGCCGCCGTCACTCGCGACGAGCCAGTAACCCTTACCATCAGGCGTCGAGGCCATGCCCACGATGGGCTTGTTGAGCCTGGTGCCCGCCATGGACCCATACGACTGCGCACTACCGAAGGCGTAGACCGCACCCTGATCGGTGCTGATCCAATATCCGGCCCCTGTAGTGGATGCAGCGGCATCGTTCGAGATCGGTATCGGACCCGAGAACTCGAACCAATCTGAGTTGAGGCCAAGCGTAGATGCGAAACTGTCTCCAGAAACGGTGACCGAACCGGCAGAGCCGTAGAGATTGAGGGACTCGACACGGCCGCCTATGGCTCCGTAGCCATTCCGTCCCGTCACCACGATCGAAGACAAGGTGCCGATCTGCGGGTAGGCAGCTTCGATCTGCGACGACGAGATCGTGGTCGACCATGAGTGCACGGTGTTGCAGATCCCGGGCACACAGATGTTGTCGTAAGGGTCGGAGACTGCCGGGAAGGTGCCACCGGCCGTATACCCACCGGTCGAGGCCGAATACTCAGTACGCGCAATCGCCCCATTGGAGGAGAACAGCACTTGATGCGAGGTATCGGTCACCGCGAGATCCGAGAGTTGATAGTACGGAGCCGATGAACTCGAGGGATCCCACATACCGTCATAAACCTGGCAGGTCGTCGAGTCACAGGTGTCGGCAAAGCCATACCAGCTGCCCGGTCCCGAAGCTGCATAGGACCGCGCTTCGACCGCCTGGACCTCGAGCGCCTGAAAGCCCCATGCCTGGCCCTGTGGACCAGAAGCACCTACCGTACCCCACGACGCCGGAGTCTCATGAGGTACTACGCCCTCGACGTAGTTATCAATCGGCAAGACATTTACGGTTCGCTGAAGCGGCAGCGAACCGGATTGATAAGTGATGCCCTCCACGTACCCGTCGACGTGCTCGGTGGAGCCATCGGAGTAGCACACGACGAGTGAGTTGTTCCAGTTCTCACCCTCCATGGCACCTAGCGAGGTGCCCACGCCTGGTGCGATGATCGCCTGGGAGGAAGCGAGTGAACTCGCGACGGTGTTCCACCCAAGGGAGGTCGTGCAGCCACCAACCGTCGTGTTCGAGACAAGGGCACTCCAGGACGTTCCATTGAGCGCGAGCTCCGTCATCGAACCTGCAGGAACCACGACACCCGCGATTGAGTACGACACCGGAGAATACACATAGATGTTGTCAAAGGCATTCCTCTGCAGTTCGACACTGACCGTACGGTCACTCATGGTTCCCAACGTCGTGTTCTCGAAATAGTGGGCCAAGATCTCTTGATAGGTCTGCTGTCCGAGTACGGCAAAGCCTGCGGCGCCGTACTGGCCACCGCCTCGACCATGTCCCCATCCATAACCCGTAATAACGATCTGCGCGTTCGAGGCGGAGGCGGGGGTAGTGAATGAGAGAACTGCGACTGCCGGCAACAGAAGCGGGCTCGTCGCGAGCAGACGGCGCGCAGCAACGAGCGAAGCGCAAGTAGACGGGGGTGCCGCATGGGCACCGCGACGTCGTCGGGAATGACGATAAGCCATGCGCGATCCTTCATACACCTGGGGTATCGAACTCACGACACCCGATCAACATCCATGTCGACCGTGACCGGCCAAAGGTATATCGGCAGTGGCAGAAGGATTCTTTATTCACCCGTGCGCATTATCTGCGCAGCGCAATCCTAAGCGTCGGGGTTGACCAACGTGGTCATCGGCAACGAGAGAATGCCCGAACTCTTCCGCGCATTGAGCACCTTGATGCCTTCGACATTCTTCCAGTCGATGAGCTCACCACCCTTGGCAGCGAGCAACGAGACAGCGAAGGAGTACACACCCTCTCCCAGCGGAAGTCGACCGAGTCGAATGAGGATCTCGCCCTTACCGTTGAGCAAAAGAGGCTCATCGCCAAGGGTCAACGATTCCCCATGAAAGATCGTGTCACCCTTGACATCGAAGATCTCCAGACCGATTCCCACCTCGATCGCACGTCCATCGACGACCTCATAGCCCACAGTCACTGTCGCAAAATCATCCGCTTGGATGAGCCCCGAAGATCCTGAATTATCACTCTGCAGAACTGGCTCGCCCAACACGACTCGGCGTGCCGAGGCCTCCGACCCAGACGCCGGAGCCTCCACACCGGAATCGGCGACCAGGGTGACCGGTGCGGATGGGTCATGATTGAGACTCGAACCCGCCATCTGGAAGTCACGCAGGATAGAGAGCGCATCGCTCACCGAGCCCTCTCCAACCAGCCTTCCATGGTCCAATACGTAGCCGCGGTCACAAATACCGCGCACTAGTTCTGGGGAGTGGGAGACGAAGACGATGGTCCGGCCATCTCGTTGAAATGCCTTGATGCGATCAACGCACTTGCGTTGGAAGTTCTCATCACCTACGGCCAACACCTCGTCGACAAGGAGCACCTCGGGATCCATGTTGATGGCAACCGCGAAGCCAAGCCGGGCATACATACCAGAGGAATAGTACTTCACCTGATTCTCGATGAAAGGACCGAGTTCGGAGAACTCGACGATGTCATCCATGCGTGACTCAACGTCCTTCTTCGACATCCCCATCAACGAGGCGTTCAAGAAGATGTTCGCTCGTCCGGAGAGTTCGGGATGGAAGCCAGCGCCAAGCTCCAACATCGAGGCGACCCGCCCTCGGACCGAGATCTCACCCGACGAGGGTTGCAAAATACCTGCGATGCACTTGAGGAGGGTCGACTTTCCTGAGCCGTTGTGGCCAAGGAAGCCAATCGTCTCTCCCTCGTTCACCTCGAGGGAGATGTGAGAGAGTGCCCAAAACTCATCGAAGGGAACCTTGCCCGCGTGGATCACCCGCTCCTTGAGCGACGTGTACTTCTCCTGAAAGAGCCGGAACCGCTTCGAAACGTCACGTACCTCGACGGCCACACCCATTAGAGCTCCTCCGCAAAGTTGCCTTCGACGCGTGAGAACACCGCAAGCGCACCAAGGAACAGCAGCGCTCCGACGAGGATCTCCACCGCCGCCGACACCATGTACCATTCGGGGCGCATAGTCGCGAGCACGTGAACCACATGGCCGGTGGTACCCACGGGAGAGACCTTCGCATACAGCGCACGCTGAAACAGGAGGACCACGGAGGTTACCGGGTTGAGGAAGTAGAAAGGCAGGAGCCCGTGACGCTGCAGTGCTGATGAGAGCGTCTGGAAGGTGTAAACGACCGGAGTCGCCCAGAACCACGCCAGCATGAGCAACTCAACGAGATGCCGGACGTCACGGAAGTACACGTTCGCTGCCGAGAGCAATACGGCGAGTGCCGACGCCACCAAGATAAGACCCAGCAACATGAAGGGCAGGATCCACAGATAGGAAAACGCGGGCACCACCTGGAAGATCAGCAAGAAGACAATGAGAACGATGGCCTGGAAGAAGAAGAACACCAATGCAGCGCCAACCGAGGCCAACGAGAGGATCTCACGAGGGAAGGCGACCTTCTTCACGAGCCCCGCATTATCGACGATCGTGCCGGTTGCTCCTTGCACCGCCGTCTGGAAGAAGTTCCATACCAACAAGCCCACGCCAATGTAAATTGCGTAGAGTGGCACGCCATTCTTCAAAATCTTCTGGAACACTACGTAGTAGATCAGGATGTACATTGCGGGATTGAGCATCGACCATGCAAAGCCCAACACGCTGTTCTTGTACTTGACCGTGATCTCTTTGCGTACGAGCGACGACAAAAGCTCGCGATATCGCCAGATGTTGACCAGCCTCCGTCGGACGCTGATCTTCGGGCTTACGAGGTGAATTTCACCGGATCGAAAAGAGCGCTCCTCGTCCGAGGACGAATACGACGCGTCTTCTTGGTTGAGCAAACTGCCTCCCGGCCCCTAAAGGGGCGTTGAACTGCCTCACAATCCTAGCCGACGCACCGTCGGGATCAGAACTACCCTGACTAGGCCGTC
>JBMFXL010000189.1:0-4018 GCA_049964275.1 Acidimicrobiales bacterium
GGAATGATCGTCGAACGGCGCGACCATGTCTTAATGACCTTCTTGTCACCGGCCGCATTCTGCACGTCGACCTTCTTGAGAAGGTGGTCGTCGACGAATGGACCCTTCTTCAAACTACGAGGCATATCCTCACCTATCTCCTAGCACCGCGGACGCGACGTCGACGAACGATCAAACGATCCGAGTCCTTGTGCTTCGCACGAGTACGACCTTCGGGCTTACCCCAAGGCGACACCGGATGGCGACCACCAGAGGTCTTACCTTCACCACCACCGAGCGGGTGATCCACCGGGTTCATAGCGACGCCACGAGTCTGAGGACGGACGCCCTTCCAGCGATTACGTCCAGCCTTACCGATCGAGATCAGCTCGAACTCCGAGTTACCGACCTCGCCAATGGAGGCACGACAATCGATCGGCACACGTCGCATTTCCGTCGAAGGAAGCCGAAGCGTCGCAAAGTCCCCTTCGCGAGCGACCAGCTGAACGGACATCCCTGCGCTACGCGCGATCTTTCCGCCTTGTCCCGGGCGCAGCTCAACGTTATGCACGTTCGTACCGACCGGGATGTTTCGAAGCGGCAGAGCATTCCCTACGCGAATATCCGCGTCTGGACCGGACTCGACCGTATCTCCTACCGAAAGCTTTGCAGGAGCCAAGATGTAGCGCTTCTCACCATCGAGGTAATGGAGGAGTGCGATACGCGCGTTACGGTTTGGATCGTATTCGATCGCGGCGACCTTGGCGGGCACACCGTCCTTGGTTCGCTTGAAATCGATGATGCGATACTGCTTCTTGTGACCGCCGCCGCGATGGCGCGCAGTCTTGCGCCCATAGGAATTACGTCCACCTGACGACTTCGCAGGCGCGAGTAGTGATCGCTCCGGAGTCGTCTTCGTGATCTCCTGGAAATCAGAGACCGACTGGAAGCGCCGACCCGCGCTCGTTGGATTGCGTTTGCGAATACCCACGTTCGCTCCTACTTCTCGAAGATCTCTATCGAATCGCCCGGGGCGAGACGAACCATCGCATGCTTCTCAGCACTACCAATGCTCCACGTACCACTTCGACGATCACGCTTCCGCTTACCCTTGCGGTTCAAGGTGTTCACCGACAGCACCGACACATTGAAGATCCGCTCGACGGCGTAGCGCACGTCGACCTTGGTTGCCTTTGGATCGACGACGAAGCAGTACACTCCATCGTCCATCAACTTGTAGCTCTTCTCAGAGACCACCGGTCGCTGGATGATTGCGTACGGATTACGACCTGACATCAGTTCTCCTCCTCACCTGCTGGAGCAGGCTCAACTGCTTCTTCGGTCTCAGGAGCACTCGCCTCGGCGGTCTTACGCGTCGCACGCTTCGCCGGTGCCTTCACCGTCTCACCCATACCGCCAGGCAGCGTGCCGGGAGTGAACACGATCAGATCATTCACCAACACGAGATAAGCGTTGAGCTGAGACGGGAACGCAACCTCGACGTTTGGAAGGTTGCGGAAGCTCTTGGCCAACACCTCGTCCGTGGGCTCGACTACCAGCAACACCGACGAGCGAGCCTCAAGTGTGTCGACCCACTTCTGCGCGACCTTCGTCTTGGGTGCACTCTCGTCGAAACCTTCGAGCACGCACACCGCACCGGCTGCGGCACGATCAGATAGGGCGCCAAAGAGCGCCTGCGCGACCATCTTCTTCGGGGTCCTCTGGACGTACTTCCTTGGCTTCGGTCCAAGCGCAACACCACCCCCGGCAAACTGCGGTGATCGAGTGGATCCCTGTCGTGCACGGCCGGTACCCTTCTGACGGTAGGGCTTCGCACCACCACCGGATACCTCGGCACGTGTCTTGGTCGACTGCGTACCGGCACGAATCCCCGCTAGCTGACCCACGACCACCTGGTGCATGAGCGCGATGTTCGGCTCTCGACCAAACACCGATCCCTCGAGAGCGGTCTCGCGAACTTTCGCACCGTTCTTGTCGTATACAGGCGCCGTGCGCTGGGTATAGGAGACTTCCTTCGCGAAACGCTCCATGCTCACTTACCACCCTTCACTGCGGAACGGATCACGACCCGACCGCCCTTAGGCCCAGGTACCGCGCCCTTCACAAGCACGATCTCACGTTCTGGATCGGCCTGGACAATTTCGAGATTCAACGTAGTGACCTGGGTTCCTCCGTACTGGCCAGCCATACGGGTGCCCTTGAACACTCGGCCAGGCGTCGCACATGCACCGATCGAACCAGGTGCTCGATGATGCTTGTGATTACCGTGCGAACCACCTTGACCACGGAAATTATGTCGCTTCATACCTCCGGAGAACCCATGTCCCTTCGAGATGGCGGTGACGTCCACGAACTCACCTGCCTCGAGAACATCCGCACGGAGTTCATCGCCGGCGGAGAATCCGCTGACATCCTCGAGCCGGAACTCGACGATCTCACGACCGGGCTCAACTCCCACCTTCTCGTACTGACCGAGCACCGGCTTTGAAAGCTTGGAGGCCTTCTTGAACCCGAACGATACCTGGAGCGCGTTGTAGCCGTCAGTGTCCTTCGTCTTCGCGCGCAACACGCGCATCGGCGTCACCTTGATCACGGTCACGGGCACGAAACGATTCTCCGCATCCCAGACGTGCGTCATGCCGACCTTTTCGCCGACGATCGCCTTTTTCGTCATTCGAAGTCCTCATTCACCTAACTCGGCCAATTCACCACAGGCCAATTCGCTACACACAAATGCTCCGCCGGAAATCCGGGCGGAGCCTGAAATCTTTGTGCTGGCAGGTCCCCCAGGGAACGGGGCTCAGCCAGACGTCATTTCGAACCTTGCCGATTCTAGCTAGAACACGACAGCGCACAGGCCGACGCGTTGATATTTTTCGAGCTAGACCGCTTGAATCTTAATCTCGATATCCACGCCAGCTGGCAAATCGAGCCGCTGGAGCGAATCCACCGTCTTCGGGGTGTGGTCGATAATGTCAAGCATGCGCTTATGGACACGCATCTCGAAATGCTCGCGCGAATCCTTGTGCTTATGGGGAGAGCGAATCACCGTGTAACGATGAATCTCCGTCGGCAAAGGAACCGGACCTACGACCTTCGCTTGGGTACGAACGACCGTATCGACGATTTTCTTCGTCGAGGTCTCGATGATCTCATGATCGAAGGCCTTAAGGCGGATACGGATCCGCTGCTTGGTGATGTCTGCCATCTTTCCTTATCTCTGTTCGTCTCGAGTCCGCAGACAAGGGGGTCCGACTTGCGCCGAACCCCCTTGTATCGCGACTTATCGAATGATCTTGGTCACCGCGCCGGCGCCGACGGTACGGCCACCTTCGCGAATTGCGAAACGAAGACCTTCATCCATAGCGATCGGCTTCTGGAGCTCCACCGTCATCGTGATGTTGTCGCCCGGCATGACCATCTCAGTACCCTCGGGCAGCGTGATGGTACCGGTGACGTCAGTCGTACGGAAGTAGAACTGCGGACGATACTGGTTGAAGAACGGCTTGTGACGTCCACCTTCGTCCTTGGAGAGAACGTAGACGTTCGCCTCGAAAACCGTGTGAGGAGTGATCGACCCTGGCTTGCAGAGAACCTGGCCACGCTCGACATCGGTCTTCTTGGTGCCACGAAGCAGCACACCGATGTTGTCACCCGCCATACCCTCATCGAGCAGCTTGTTGAACATCTCGACACCGGTGCAGACCGTCTTTTGAGTGTCACGAAGACCAACGATCTCGACTTCGTCACCAACCTTGATAATGCCCTGCTCGACCTTACCGGTCACTACGGTTCCGCGTCCCTGAATGGTGAACACGTCCTCGAGTGGCATGAGGAATGGACGATCGATCGGACGCTGCGGCTCGGGAATGTAGCTGTCGACCGCGGCCATCAGCTCAAGGATCTTCTCCTCCCACTCCTTGTCACCTTCAAGCGCCTTGAGCGCCGATACGCGTACGATCGGGGTGTCATCACCCGGGAAGTCGTACTCGCTCAAAAGCTCGCGAACTTCGAGCTC
>JBMFXL010000190.1:0-4015 GCA_049964275.1 Acidimicrobiales bacterium
TCTCCGACGGGCAAAGGATACTGGCTCGTCGCGAGTGACGGCGGTATCTTCACCTTTGGTGACGCACACTTCTATGGCTCACTCCCCGGACTTGCCGTGAACGAAGCAGTCGCGGGTGCCTCGCCGACCCCAGATGGTGGCGGCTACGACGAACTGTTGGCGAACGGTCAGATCGTGAGCTTTGGAGACGGAAGCTCCTCGGGGGACGTGACTACCATGGGTGCAGCCCCGATTGGAACTCCGATCGCGATGGTGACACCAGGCGCTTCGTAGGCCGTCGTGAATGTGTCGAGGAAAACGATTCTCACTGTGTTCTTGAGGTTCGATACCACCACAACCAGGAGGGTCTAGAAGGGGAGTCTTCGTGCGATCGCTCGAGGAAGGTGGCGATAGATTGCCATCACAACGCGAAGTGGCGCCGGCGACCAGACGATCTCGCGCTTCTTCTCGATCGCGCTGATCACATCTTTGGCTACCGCGTCGGGAGTCGTTGACAGCGGAGCTTGCGCCATTCCCTTGGTCATCTTCGTGCTTACGAAACCTGGGCGAACGACGACGACAGTGATGCCGCGATCTCGCAACGCGTCGGCCATTCCGAGTGCGAAGCCATCGAGCCCTGCTTTGGAGGCGCCGTAGACGTAGTTAGAACGACGAACTCGTTCGCCGGCAACCGACGATAGGATGACGAGCGAACCGAAGCCTTGACGGACGAGGCGGTTTGCGCAGGCAGTAAGTGCGACCGTGGTGCCGAGGTAGTTGACCGAACCAATTCGAAGGACGGCTTCAGGGTCGCTCTCGTCGGCCTGCTGGTCGCCAAGGAGACCTCCAGCGACGATCACCATGTCGATCGGACCGAACTCATCGAAGGTTTGGTCGACGAATCCCGCAATCTCTTGGTGGTTGGCGAGGTCGAAGTGGACGAGATCGACCTTGGCCGCAGAGATCGACTGAAGTCGCTCTCGAACCTGTTCCATGGTCGAGAAACGGTGCCCTGCGAGTACGACGCGGTCGCACCGTGCACGCACGAGTCGTTCGGTGATGGCGGCGGCAATATCGGATCCACCGCCGAGCACGAGTACTGACTGGGGGAAACCATTCGCATCGATCAACGGTTTGGTCCCTTCTGTGTCTTGGCGATGAGATGGGGCAACGGGTCTTCTCCGTCCAACTGAGTTGGCCGAAGATCGAGACGTTGCCCAAGATCGGATCGGAGCCTGAAGTTCGGGTCGAGCGCGCGCGCGACTCGACGGAAGTCGTCGAGTCGAGGGTACATCGTCGGAATGAGGTGAGGAGAGACGCGAGAGTCCTTGGCCAGATAGATCCGTCCACCTGCATCGGCCACGATCTCATCGCAGGAATCCAAGAGCTCCGCGAGACCCCTTCGGTGCGCAGGAAGGTCGAGTGCGAGCGTCCAACCGGGCTCGGGAAAGGAGAGGAATCCTTCACTGCTCGGGCCGAATCGCTTGAGTACGGCGAGGAAGGAGGGGAAATTCGAACGAGAGAGACGCGAAATGACTTCGATCATCGCGTCCTCCCTCCCGAAGGGCAATACGAACTGATATTGAAGAAATCCCTTCGAACCATAGAGCCGATTCCATTCCCCGACGGAGTCGAGAGGGTGGAAGAACTGTGGGATCGACTCGATCGAAACGCCCTCCCGAAGCTTGCCACGGCGATACCACGCCTCATTGAAGGCTCGGATCGAGAGGCGATTGAGGAGCCAGGAGGGAGCGAGATCGGGCGCGGTGATCCTGATGGAATGGGCGAAGTTGAGTGGATCGGAGATCGACGACGGAAGCTCGTCGCGTAGGAGGTGGTCTCCCCAGGTGATTACCGATCGGCCAAGAGAACTACCCGTTGCGCCACAGTCGATCCATGCGACGGAGTACCGATGGAGAGGATCTCCCGATTCGAGTGCTGCGAAGGTCGCCTCGATGTTGGCAGGAGCTTTCGTCGTGACCTTGACGTAGGAGGTCTCGATCGGAAGCAGGTCGAAGCTGCATTCGCTCACGAATCCGGTGAGGCCCATGCCGCCGAGAGTCGCTCCAAAACGTTCGTCACCAGGGATAAGGTCCCAGATTCCGGTAGGGGAGATGAGCCGGAGGGTGCGCAGATGATCGCCAAAACTCCCATCGACGTGATGGTTCTTTCCATGGATGTCTGCCGCGACTGCACCGCCCACGCTGACGAATCGTGTACCTGGAGTAACGGGCACGAAGTAGCCGTGGGGGATAACCCTCGCCATGATCTCATCGAGTGAGAACCCTGAGGAGACTCGGAGCCTGCCGTGCGCTTCGTCGAGTTCGAACACGTCCTGCCAGTCCGAGGGATCGGAGAGCGCTTCGCCTGCGTTGAGGGCAGCGTCGCCATAGGAGCGCCCAAGCCCTCGAGGCGCGAATCGAAGTCCGTTGTCTTCTTGGAGAAAGCGTAAGAGGGAGCGCTCCTTGTCCGAAGGAGCGGGGTGAACGATCCTCGCGAGCGACTTGGGGGAACGTCCCCAGCCCCACATCAGTCTTGGCGCGTCAATGTATTGGATTGCGTCTTGTTCCACCATGTGCTCCCCTGACGATAGTCGCCGTCTTCATGAGAGAGCCCGGGTTCATCGGAGCTGAAGGATGACGCCGATGCCCATGAGAAGGGCCCAGAGGAATCCGATCGCGACCAGCGTCCGATCGGAGAGCACCACTTCCTCGGGTGCGCCTGCTAACCCCTCCTCGATCACCAGCGAGTATTTGAGTACGCCAAGGACGAAGGGAATGATCGACAACTGAAATGCCAACGCTCCACCGTGACCGTGCGCGGCCTTGTCGAACGCCCAGATGCAGTAGCCGGTGATCATGACTCCTGCTGAGAGTGCACGAATGAAGTTGAGATATCCCGTGGAGTAGGTGTCGAGCGCTCTTCGGTGCCTTCCGGCCTCCTCGCCAAGCAGTTTGAGCTCGGAGTAGCGCTTGCCAGAGACCATGAAAAGGGACCCGAACGAGGCCACGATGAGGAACCAGTTCGACAGGGGAAGATGCGCGGCGACCCCGCCGGACATCGCGCGGAGCAGGAATCCAATGGCAACGGCGGCGATATCGAGAACCGCTTCTCGCTTGAGGTAGTAGTTGTAGGCAAGTGTGATGGCGCTGTAGGCGAGCACCACGAGGCCGCTTGCACCGTTGAGGAAGATAAAGGGGAGCATGTTGCCGAGAACGAGCAGTATGAGGGCCCCGAGCGCTGCGCGGGTTGGCGCCAGCTCACCTGAGGCGATTGGGCGAAATCGCTTCGTAGGGTGATGACGATCCGCATCGAGGTCCTTCAGATCGTTGAGGAGGTAGATGCCTGAGGAGGTCAGTACGAACGCGACGGCCATGAGTACCACGTTGGTGAGGACGCTCGGAAGAAAGATCTTTCCCGCGGCGGCGGGCGCTGCGAAAACAAGGACGTTCTTGAGCCACTGCTTAGGTCGGCATGCGATGATGAAAGTGACGATCGCACCGTGGCGTCGATGATGTCCTCGTCGAGCCGATGTGGGAGCGTCTCCCTCGATCGGAAGTGCGGGCTGTTCGTCTGGTTGCGCCACGTGCGTGTCTAACCGCCTCTCGGTCGTCGAAGTTCGCGATGATTCTAATCGCAGAGTCCTCGTTCCCTAAGGAGAAATAGAGGACACCTCGGTGTTCGTCGATCGTAGCGTTGGCCGACCGCTACCGTAGTGTCATGTTGTGGAGGAGGTTCGGGGTTCGGCCCGTCGAGGTCGTCTGCCTAGGGGGGCTTGCGCTGAGCGGCGTCATCTCCTTCTTGGTCGCGGTGATCGCGCCGTACTTCCTCTCCACCCACACCGTCGCGGTCGAGGCACTCGGTGGTACGACGCTGTCTATGATCACCGCAGGAGGACTCGTCCATGCTCATCGGCTCGCGGCATGGGCCGCGGTCACGGTACCCGTCGCGGCCATCGTTCGACTCTCTCCTTTCTACTGGTGGGCCGGTCGCCGCTACGGCCACCTACTGATCGACGCCATTGCGACTCGCACGC